>CAVBAM010000119.1:0-5180 GCA_963593315.1 Candidatus Methanomethylophilaceae archaeon
GATGGCGTACGGACGCGCCATCACGCGTTTCGATTCGGTCATGATAAGCACCCCTTCCCTACTTCTCGCTCGCAAGCTCGTGCTCGACGGCCGACGACCCGCACAGGTACCCGCCGCAGAACGCCAGGCCCACGTCGCCCATGAGCGATCCCAGAATCGGGTCGCCGATGTAGCTGTTCTCGCCGCAGGCGCCGCCGGCGGTGTGCCAACCCGCGTACAGACCGGGAATGACCAGGCCGTCCGTGCCGACGACCTGCATCTGGTCGTTGATGAGCAGGCCCGCCTTCGTGCCATAGAGATTGCCGCCGATGCGGCAGCCGTAGAACGGCGGGTCGGACACGGCGTGCAGCCACTCGGCCGGCATCGGGTACATGTAGTCGTCCTCGCCGCGCTCGCAGCATTCGTTCCACTTGCGCACCGCTTCGACCATGACGCCGGGCGCGAACCCCAGGTCGGCCTCAAGTTCCTCGAGCGTGTCGCGGCGCTTGAGCACGTCGGCGTCGATGGCGTCCTGCACGCCGTTGTGCCAGTCGCGGTAATGCTCGGGCACCTTGTCGATCTGCTCCAAGTCGGGCGTGATGAGCTTGCGGCAGTGCTCCTGCGCAAACCCCGCCAAATGGTCCTCGTAGTGCTTGTCGAAAATGATGTAGCTGCGGTGCCCCGGAGGCGTCATCTGGATGGTCGCCAAGTCACCCAGGGCGTAGATGGCGTTCGCGCCGTCCTCGCCCACGCGGCTGTCCATGTAGCGCAGGCGATTACCGGCGCGGTCGATGGTCAGCCACGGCTGGCGCGACAGCTGCGTCATGCCGTCGTAGAGGAAGCGCGCCCACTGCCCGCCTTCGGCCTCCCAGTCCACGCCGCCGTCGAAGCTGGCGGAGCTGTTGAAGCCCGAAACGTCGGCGCCCACGCCCAGCCCCATGCGGAAGCACTCGCCCGTCTCGCCGCCCACCAGGTAGCTCGACGCGCAGCCCATCGCCGCCGTGGGAATGTATTTCTCCAGCAGGGCCTTGTTGTTGCAGAAGCCGCCCGCCGTCAGGATGACCGCGGCCTTGGCGTGGATGTACACTTCGCGGCGGAATTCCTCTTTGGCGACGAGCCCCACGATGCGCCCCGAGGAGTCGCGCACGAGCGCGCAGGCCGGGCACTGGAACTTGTATTCCACGCCGTGGCGCTGGCCGAACGCGAACATGGCGTCGGTGGCGTCCTTCATCTTCAGCACGTGGTGGTCGAGCGTGGCGTTCTTCGGCGCCACGTACACCGGCACCTCGCCCAAGCGCCAGCGCACGCCGCAGTCGCCCATCCAATCGAGGCTCTTGCCTCCCTCTTCGGCGATGCGGTAGATCAGCTTCGGGTCGGCCGCGTAATGGTATTCGTCCATCGCCCAGTCGGTGAGCGCCTGCGGGTCGAACGGATAGCTGGGAAAGGCGAAATGCTTGGCGTTCTGGCCGGAATAGCCGCCCAGGATGCCGCACATGCCCGCCGACTGCGCGTTGCCGCCGTGCAGGCCCATCGCCTCGACGCAGATGACCTTAGCGCCCAGCTCGGCCGCGCGCGCCGCCGCGTTCAAACCGCCGCCGCCGGCGCCCACGACCACCACGTCGCATTCGTAATCCCACGTAGCGGGAACGTCGCGCGGCGCGATGGGGGTGGCATCGTTGGCCGGGAATGCCGCGGCGTTATGCTCACGGTAGATGCCACCGGCCCCCGACGCGTTGCCGGTGCTGCTTTCGGGCACATCAACCTGTTTGCTGCCGTCCGCCGCCCAGTCGCCGATGACGCCGTCCTCGACCGCGTAGGCCGCCGCCGGGACCGCAGCAGCCGCCGCGGCGCCGGTTGCCACGGTGGCGGCGCCCATCAGGAAATCGCGGCGCGACATACCTGCCGCGCATATGCTCTTCTTGCTCATCATGCGCTCCTTACCCTTGGTTGCCGGCCGTGGTGCCGCCGGCCGCCTGCGCTTTGGAAAGGGCGTCGGCGACAGCCGCCTTCACGCCCGCCGTGGTGATGGTCGCCCCGCTCACCGTGTCGATATCCGCACCCTGCGCGGCCTCTATCAGCTTGGCGTACGTGCCGTCGCGCACCGCTTCGTAGCCACCGACGCTTTGCGACTCGCCGTCCTGCGTCACTTCCAAGCACGTGATGCGGTTGTCCTTCACTTCCAGCTTCACGCCGATGACGCCCGCCATGCCCAGGCCTTCGCCCTCGTAGATGCCGTCCGCCAGCGCGACGGCACTCGTTTTAGCCGCATCGGCCTCGATGGGCGCGCGCCACGGGTCGTCCGAGCGCAGCGCCAGCTGCTCGGCGCTTGCCGCGTCCTTGCTGCCCGTGCCCTCATAGGATGCGCCGCAGCCGGCCAAGGTGCTCATCGCCACGGCGGCGCCTAAGCAAACAACGCAGCAGGCCGAAACCATTTTCTTGCTCATGAGAAACTCCTTCCCGCTTCGCCACCGCACTAGCTGCGCGCAGGCGCGCTCCATCCGTCAGGCACCTTGTAGTCATGGCAGGCGTTGCAGTACATGACCGACTGTTCGTGCACGCGATGGCAGTTGCTGCAGTCGATGGCCTCGCCCTGATGGGACACGTGCGGGTTGACGCCGGCAACTCCGCCCCAATCCTGCGTGGCGGCCACCACGTCATTCCAGTCATGGCACCCGGACGTCGCGCACATCTTCTTGTCGGCGGTGATGAGCGCCGGGGAAAGGCTACCGTCCCCGGAAGCCTCCCACGATCCGCTTATCCATGCGGTCGCCTCGTTGACCTGGTCTTTGATGGTTGCCGTATGGCACTGCAGACACGTGACATCGGCCTTGGCATGCGCCTGGGCAAGCCCCGCGTTCGAGGATGCCGCGCTCTGCCCCTCGCCGAAGTAGCCCTGCACGTAGTAGTCCATCGGCTCGTGGCATACGGCATTGCAGAAGCTCGGCTGGTTGTGCCAGACGAAGAACCCTCCTGCCGCGCACGCCAGCACCACCACGATGACGCCCACGATAATTGGCGCGCGCCGCTTCCCCTTCTTTTCGCTGCTCATTGCGATCCCCTTTCACTTTCGCATGGTTTTCATTGCGTTGGTGAACCTTCACCGTGCAGATTAGCACGCTTTCTCCATCTTTTGTTTGACGAATCTTCAAATCTGTTCATTGACACAGCGTCAAACCAATACGTATCCTGAACATGCCGAAGCGCAAAGGGGGCGCAACGAGGCAAAGGGGATCAACGGCCAAGGAGGGGCATGATGAGCGACGAACGCCGACAGCAAATCGTCGAAGCGGCGCGCCAGCTCTACGAAGAGCAGGGGCTTTCGCGCACGTCAGTCAAGGACATCAGCGAGCGATGCTCCATGACGCGCTCGCTGTTCTACCACTACTTCCCCGACAAGCAGGCCGTCACCTCCGCCGTGCTCGACGACTACATCGCCGACTACATCGAGTCGCTGGCCCTGTGGGACAGCGAACGCGAGGTCGGCAACATCGAGAACGCGCTGACCGGCGTGGTGAAGGTGCTGCGGCTGGGGGTATTCGAGGGATCGAGCTTCCGCCGCTCGCTGGACACGAAGGAAAACGCCTCGCTGTACCTGCAGTTCATCAACCGCGTGGCCGACCGCACGGCGACGTTCTTCGTCGAGACGACGGTGCGCGACTACGCGAAGCTGCACGAGGTGAAAATCGAGCATCTCTACGAGACGTTCTACGTGCTCATCTTAGGGATTTGCGGGTACATCCGCACGCACCGCGATGCTGACGACGACGTGCTTAAGGACATCATCGCGCAGACGCTGCACATGGAGCGCGGATACAACGTGGCGCCGAGCGAGAACGCGGCGGACGCTCAAGAATAAGGGTAATCCCGGGCACCGCCCGGTAAAAAGCAGGCAGGCGCACTAGAGGCGAAGCGCCCCGGCCACCTGCCGCAAGAAAAGGGAGGACATCATGTTGTTCGACGTGTATGGCGACACCGCCATCTACCAATGGATAGGCTGGGTGATCGTATTCCTGTCGCTTATCGGCCTGAACGAGGTCGCCAGGCGCACCAAGGCCGGCGGAATCACCATCTTCCTCGTGGTTCCCGCCATCCTGACGGCGTACTTCATCGCCATCTACGCGGGTGCGGCGGCAGGCGCCGACTGGGCGCTCAACAACCCCACGTACCTGTACATGAACAGCTGGTTCCACTACGCCAAGCTCTACGCCGCAACCGCCGGGTGCATCGGCTTCATGATTCTGAAGTATCACTGGGGGTCTCTCGGCAAGAGCCATTGGTTCAAGTGCTTCCCGTTCGTGATCGTGGCCATCAACATCATGATCGCCGTGGTCAGCGACTTCGAAAGCGCCATCCGCGCCTTCAACACCACCTGGATCTCCACCGAGGGCGTGCTTTTGCACGGCGGCTGGCATAACGTCTTCAACGGCATCGCCGGCATCCTGAACATCTTCGTCATGACCGGCTGGTGGGGCATCTACGTGTCCAAGAAAAAGCAGGACATGCTGTGGCCCGACATGACGTGGGTGTTCATCCTCTCCTACGACATCTGGAACTTCTGCTACACCTACAACTGCCTGCCCACCCACTCCTGGTACTGCGGCCTGGCGCTGCTGCTCGCCCCCACCGTCGCCGGCCTTCTGTGGAACAAGGGCGGCTGGATTCAGAACCGCGCCTACACGCTTTCCATGTGGTGCATGTTCTGCCAGGTGGTTCCCATGTTCGCCAACGATTCCATCTTCGCCGTGCAGTCGGTCAACAACCCTGACGTGAACCTGGTCATCAGCGTCATCGCGCTCGTTGCCAACATCGCCGCCGTGGGTTACGTCATCTACCGCGCGAAGAAGCTCGGCGTGAACCCCTACACGCACGAGGTGTTCGTCGGCACGAAGGACTACGACAAGGCCATGTCGCGCCGCGAGGACGTCGCCGCATAACGCGAAAGCCTTTGCAAGCAAGAAAAAGGGAGAGCCCGTGGCCTGGCCGCGGGCTCTCCCTTTCTAATCCGCAAGTCCTTTCTTGCCAATCCCCAAGTGGAAGAGTATGATTTCCAGCCGTTGTTATGGAAAGGTTCCTTGATGGTGCCCGAAGCGATCCTTCGATTACCACCAAGGAACCTGCGACCAGGAACGTCGATCCGCTCGTTGGCTGCACACTGACCGCACTTTTCCGGTAGTCGTGCGCCCACGGGCGGTTTTTTGTTC
>CAVBAM010000120.1:0-5173 GCA_963593315.1 Candidatus Methanomethylophilaceae archaeon
GTGGACGTAGGCGCGTTCGCAAGAGCGCGCACTCCGGCGAAGCCGGAGCATCGGGTGGAAGGCCGTTTGGGGCGGGGACTTGCCGGCCGTCTAGGTTTCCTTGTCCCGATGCCGTCTGAGGCCTGGTCGATCTTGCTATCGACCCTACGAAAAGTCCCAGGTGAAGGTCGATTTTCTTCCGAATTTCGCGTTCGCAAGAGCGCATGGGCATAGACGCAGGTGCCCTCGCAAGAATGCATGGGTATGAAAGCGCGCGTTCACTAGGGTGCATGGGGGTGGACGTAGGCGCGTTCGCAAGAGCGCGCACTCCGGCGAAGCCGGAGCATCGGGTGGATATGGGCTGCCGGTCGAGGGGACGGCGCCCCCCTGGCATGCTGCGCATTCCCAACCAGGCCGTGCGCCTCAAAACTGCTTTTCGATATGACTTCAATGGGTTCGCGCGGGGCGTGGCGCCGCGTTTTCTTATGCGCGCTACACTGGCAAATGAAAAAGGAAAACTGCGAGAAAGGGACGCAATGTCTTGCGAGGACAAGAAGCCGGTCGTCGGCATCATCATGGGTTCGCAGAGCGACATGCCGAATATGGAAGCCTGCATGAAGCAGCTCGACGATTTCGGCGTGCCCTACGAGGTGAAGGTTGCGAGCGCACATCGCAAGCCCGCTGAGGTGCACGAGTGGGCATCGAGCGCACATGAGCGCGGCATCAAGGTGATCATTGCGGCTGCCGGCAAGGCGGCGCATCTGGGCGGCGTGGTTGCTGCCTATACGCCGTGCCCGGTCATTGCGGTTCCGATGAAGACATCCGATTTGGGTGGCTTGGACTCATTGCTGTCCATGGTTCAGATGCCTTCGGGCGTTCCGGTGGCAACTGTGGCCATCAACGGCGCGAAGAACGCCGCCATCCTCGCGGTGCAGATGATCGGCACGGGTTGCGACGCAGCTCGCCAAAAGATTATCGATATGAAGAAGGAGATGGCCGAGGCGTAATCGACCTTCGGGTAAGGTTGCCTAAGGGGTACGCCGCAGGACATGAAGCTTTGGGCGCTTGACGGGGCGAACAGCCGGTCAGGCGCCCCTTTTGCTATCATGGGATACGTATCGAAAGACGAGAATTCCGCCAACGTTTCACGTGAAACGTTCGAAATCGAGAGCATCGCGGCGGATATTTGCAGGCAGGTAATGCGCATGACGAAACAATTGCTGATGGGCAACGAGGCCTTCGCCCATGCCGCGCTCGAGGCGGGCGTGCGCGTGGTCGCGGGCTATCCGGGAACCCCGTCGTCTGAAGTGATCGAGACGGTCGCGAAGTTGCACGCGGCGGGCAGTGCCCAGGGCGTGCATGTCGAGTGGTCGACCAACGAGAAAAGCGCGCTGGAACTTCTGGCAGGCGCGTCATATTGCGGCGCGCGTACGTTGTTCACGTGCAAGCAAGTGGGCATGAACGTGGCGAGCGACCCGTTGATGAGCTTGAACTATGTGGGCGTCAAGGGCGGCACGGTCTTGTTCGTGGCCGACGACCCCGGTCCCATTTCATCCCAAACCGAGCAGGATACGCGCCGCTTCGGCAACTTTGCGAAGGTGCCGGTGCTTGACCCGTCCACGCCTGACGAGGGCTTTGCCATGATGAAGGCGGCGTTCGAATTGTCGGAGCGCTATAAGACGCCGGTTATCCTGCGCCCCACCACGCGCGTTTGCCACGCGTCGACGTTCTTTGATGTTGCGGAAAAGACGCAGGCTCGTCCGGTTCCCGAAGAGGGATTCGAGCGCAGCCCTCGCTGGGTGATTTTCCCGAAACGCGCCTATGAGGGGCATAGGGAAATCAACGAGCGCCTGCGCGCCATTGCAGATGATTTCGCCAATGACGATGAGTATTCGTGCTTCAATCCCATCAGCGAAAGTGTCACGGCTGGAAAGCCCGTGACGTTGGGCATCGTTGCCGGCGGCGTGTCGGCTGCTTATGCGCGCGAGGCTTTGCGTTTGCTGGAGGAGCGCGCGGGCGAGCGCGGCATCAACCTGCCGAGCTATCGTTTCTGGCAAGTTGGCACGCCCTTCCCGTTCCCCGAACAGCTGTGTGCGCGATTTGCGGAAGGCCTTTCCGACGTGTTCGTGCTTGAGGAGCTCGACCATGTGCTCGAGGACGAGCTGCTCGCCTTCGCCGGTAAAACGCATGCGGCATACAACGTGCATGGGAAGCTGACGGGCGAGGCCCGCGACCGCGGTGAGAACGACGTTGACGACATCGTCAGCCGCTTGGCGAAGTTTTTCGGCGTAGCGGAGCTGGCACAAGACGCCGCCGGTGCCGATTACGCGGCTGCGAACCCCGAAGCGCCGCTGCCGGTGCGACCGCCGGTGCTGTGCCCGGGCTGCCCGCATCGCGGCAGCTTCTACGCGGTGAAGCGCGCGCTGGGGAAGACGCCGGCCGTATATTGCGGCGACATTGGATGCTACACGCTGGGCAACGCGCAGCCGCTTGACGCGGTGGATACGTGCTTGTGCATGGGCGCCGGCATCACCATGGCGCAGGGTTTTGCCGTGGCGCAGCCTGACCGTAAGTCGCTCGCGTTCGTGGGAGACTCCACGTTTTTCGCCAGCGGCCTGCCCGGCGTGGTGAATGCGGTCTATAACGGGCATGATTTCACCCTGTGCGTGCTCGACAACGCCACGACCGCCATGACGGGAAGCCAGCCGCATCCGGGCACGGGCGTCACGTTGATGGGCCCGCGCCGCAAGCCGGTTTCCATCGAGGGCGTGCTTGAGGCCGTCGGTTTCGAGTGCGTCGTGCATGCGAATCCGCTCGACTTGCAGCAGTCCATTGAAGCCGCCCGCAAGGCAATCGACTTCGAGGGGCCGTCGGCCATCCTGTTCGAAAGCCCGTGCGTGCAGCTGTTCAAGCCGGGCGCGCCGGTCGTCATCGACGGCGGCACCTGCACCGGCTGCAAGAAGTGCATCACCGAGATCGGTTGTCCCGGCATCGGTTTCAACCCCGACGCGGTTGGCGAAAAGAGCGGATCGCGCGGCCAGGCATTCATCGACGTGAGCCAGTGCAACGGCTGCGCGCTGTGCGTGCAGGTGTGCCCGTTCGGGTCGATCTCGCCGGCGCAACCCGCTGCCGCGCAGCCGGCGTCTGCCGCGCCGTCACATAAGGAGGGAGAAGCGCATGCTTAACATCCTGCTCACCGGTGTCGGCGGCCAGGGCACCGTGCTCGCCGCGAAAGTGTTGGCCCAGGCCGCGTTGGAGAAGGGTTGGCAGGTGCGTACCGCCGAGACGATTGGCATGGCGCAGCGCGGCGGCAACGTGGTGTCCCACGTGCGCATCGGCAACGGCGGCGAAGAGGTTCACGCGCCGCTTGTTTCGCGTGGCACCGCCGACCTCATCATTGCCTTCGAGCCGGCTGAGGCGGCGCGCGTGCTGCCCTACCTCGCACCCGCGGGTACGCTCATAAGCGCCACGACGGCGGTTCAGCCGGTGACGGCTGCGCTGTCGAAGAAGCCATATCGCGCCTCAGATGTGATTTGCGGCATCGAGCGCACCTTGGCCGACGCGCCGGCGACGTTTATCCCCATCGACGACGCGGCCTTGACGCGTGCCGCCGGAAGCCGCAAGGTGCTCAACTGCCTGCTTCTGGCTAAAGCGCTGGAAACGGGCTGCGTCCCCATCGGCCTCGACGACTTGCGCCACGCCATCGCGGCGTGCGTGAAGCCCCGTTTCGTGGATATGAACCTGGCCGCCATCGACGTGGCCCTGGGAAAGTAGGCACCGCCGCCGCGGCGCCGGCAATGCCTGCGCTACAATGTTTCGCGGCGTCGATCGCAAGGAGCAAACATGCAGATGAAACCTGAGCAGTTAGAGCTCATCAAGAACCAGTTCGAAACCCTGAAGGATCGTTCCCCCTTCTATGCGCGCAAGTTCGAAGGAATCGACCTTTCCGACGTGCAGACGCAGACCGACTTCGAGAAGCTGCCGTTTTCCGAGAAGGCCGACCTGCGCGAGGTCTATCCGCTCGGGTTGCAGGCGGTACCGGACGAGGAGATTGTTCGCATCCACAGCTCTTCGGGCACCACGGGCACGCCGGTCGTCATCCCCTATACGCAGCAGGACGTCATCGACTGGGCCATCCAATTCTCGCGCTGTTACGAAACGGCGGGAATCACCAACAAGGACCGCATTCAGATCACGCCCGGCTACGGCCTGTGGACGGCGGGCATCGGCTTCCAGCTCGGTTGCGAGCGCCTGGGCGCCATGGCTATCCCGATGGGCCCCGGCAACACCGAAAAGCAGCTGCGCATGATGCAGGACCTGCACACCACCGTTATCACCGGCACGTCGAGCTACGCGCTCCTGCTTGCCGAGGAAATCTCCAAGCGCGGCCTGCGCGACAAGCTTGATTTGCGCAAGGGCGTCATCGGGTCGGAGCGTTGGGGCGAGAAGATGCGCAACCGCATCGCCAACGAGATGGGCATCGAGATCTTCGACATCTACGGCCTGACCGAGGTGTACGGCCCGGGCATCGGCATTTCTTGCTCCGAGCACAACGGCATGCATATCTGGGAAGATTACGTTTATGCCGAGATTGTCGACCCGAAGACGGGCGAGGTGTTGCCCGACGGCGAGGTGGGCGAGCTGGTGCTGACCACGCTGCGCAAGCAGGGCGCGCCACTGATCCGCTACCGCACGCACGACCTGACGCGCATTATCCCGGGCGACTGCGGCTGCGGCTTCGGGTGTCACCATCCGCGCATCGACATCCTGACCGGGCGCACCGACGACATGATCAAGGTGAAGGGCTGCAACATGTTCCCCGCGCAGATCGAGGAAGTGCTGCAGTTTACCGACGGCGCGTCGAGCGAGTACCAGGTGATGATCGAGGCCGTCAACGGGCGCGACGTGCTGACGGTGCTGTTTGAGACGGCGCTTGAGGGTGAGGAGCGCGAGCGCTGCGAGCAGCAGCTGGCCGCCATCTTCAAGGCGAAGATCGGCTGCACGCCTGAAGCGAGGGGCGTGCCGATGGGCGAGTTGCCGCGCAGCGAGAAGAAGACCAAGCGCATCTTCGACAGCCGTTATTAGACGATGTTGCAGCTTCGGGCTGCGAATAGGGATTGGTTTGAGAGCCGCTCTCCGGAAGGGGGCGGCTTTCTGTTTTGAACGCGGCTGCAAGCTTGTAGGGCGATCCGCT
>CAVBAM010000121.1:0-5159 GCA_963593315.1 Candidatus Methanomethylophilaceae archaeon
TCGACCCCACGAATTCGATCTGCGGGGATTACTGCGGTTGCGGTGTCGTCGGCCTCGGCGCGCCCCGCCTCCTCGATCGGCTTCACCCAGGCCACTTCCATGTCGCCGGTGGTGATGGTGCCCGTTTTGTCCAGGCACAGCACGTCGACGCGCGCAAGCGTTTCGATGCAGTAGAGCTGCTGCACGAGCACCTGGCTTTTCGCCAAGCGCATGACCGCCACGGCGAGCACGGTGGACGTCAGCAGGATAAGGCCCTCGGGAATCATGCCCACGAGCGCCGAGACCGTCGAGAGGATGGCGCTGTCCAGGTCGGTTCCCGAGACGAAGTACTCGCGCGCGAACAGCAGGATGCCGATGGGCGGGATGAAGAAGCTCACGTACTTGATGACGCGGTTCAAGGTGTTCATGATCTCGGAGTTCACGGCCTTGTGCTGCTTGGCCTCGGCCGAAATCTTCGCCGCGTAGTTTTCCGCGCCCACATGCACCACGCGCGCGTGCACGGTGCCGGCGTTGACGAACGACCCGCTCATCAGGCTGTCGCCCGCCTGCTTGCGGATAAGGTCGCTCTCGCCGGTGAGCAGGCTTTCGTTGGCGCTGCATTCGCCGGAAACCACCACCGAGTCGGCGGGCACCTGGTCGCCGCGCGACAGGATGATCACGTCGTCGCGCACCAGCTCGTCGTTGGCCACCGCTGTGCGCACGCCGTCGCGTACGGCGGTGGCTTTCGAACTCGCGACGATGGAAAGCCGGTCGGTGGTGCGCTTGGAGCGGATCTCCTGCACGATGCCGATGATGGTGTTGCAAACGATGACGACGATGAACAGCGCGTTTTTGAGCGAGCCGGTGAACAGCACGAAGGCCGCCAGCAGCACGTTCATGGCGTTGAACAGCGTGCAGATGTTCTCGCGCGCGATGGTTTTGAGCGATCGCGTCTTGACGCCGGTGTCGACGTTCACGTCGCCGGCCGCGACGCGCGAAGCCACCTCGTCGGCGGTCAGCCCGACAAGGTGGCTTCCTTCCTGCGGCTCTTGCGCAGGGATATTCCGTTCGGTCATTGCTCTCCTGTTACAGCTCCTCGAAGAACGTGCAGCCGTTGCGGCCGTTCTCCTTCGTGCGGTATAACGCCAGGTCGGCGTCCTTGTAGATGCTCTCGCCGGCACCTTCGCGCTCGGAGAATGCAACGCCCACGCTCAGCGACACCTTCGGCAGCCCCTCTTCGGGGTTCGCGAGCCTCTCGTTGACGGCGTCGATCTTCTCCTTGATCGTATAGTGCAGGTCGGGGGTCATTTCGACCATGATGATAGCGAATTCGTCACCGCCCGTGCGGCAGATGTGGTCGATACTACGGAAAGCCGTTTTCAGCAGGCTTGCCACGCGCTTGAGGATGGCGTCGCCGGCGGCGTGG
Source organism: Candidatus Methanomethylophilaceae archaeon (assembly GCA_963593315.1). Classification (GTDB taxonomy): domain Bacteria; phylum Actinomycetota; class Coriobacteriia; order Coriobacteriales; family Eggerthellaceae; genus Senegalimassilia. Next base: position 1,406 of record CAVBAM010000121.1, read on the forward strand.
CCGTAGGTGTCGTTGACGTGCTTGAACACATCGACGTCGATCAGGATGAGCGCGAAGGGCGCGCCGCTCGCCTCGTAGAGCGCCAGCAGCTTGTCGTAGGACCCGCGGTTGAGCAGGTCGGTGAGCGCGTCGTGCTCGGCCTGGTGCTTGATGAGCATCTGCGCGGCCTCGTTCTCCTCGCGCACCTGGTTGTACGTTTCGGCGAGAATCTGCAGCTCGCCGGCGCCGGTGACGGGGAACGGCTCGCCCGAGCGCACGCATTGCCCGAAGCGCGTCAGCGGCTTGACGATGGATTTGCGTACGAGGAAGCAGGCCAGCAGGGTGAAAATGGCGAACAGCGCCACGAACAGCTCGAGCTTCAGGTAGATGTCCTTGAAGGCGGTCGAGGCGTGGTTTTGGTTGTTGCGCGTGGAGGCGGTCAGCTCGGAAATGCACTGGTCGGTCTGGTATTCGATGACCGTGCGGGCCGCCTCGTAGGCGTGGTTCGACACGAGGTCCTGCGCCCGGGCGAGCTTTTCGTCGGCGGATGCGGCCACTTCGTCGTCGGAAAGCTGCACGTCGGCGAGCTCGGGATGGCTGCTCTGCGCGCCGGTGCCGTTGGCCTCCTCGACCAGGCGCAGGGCATGGAACTCGGTTGCCATCAGGTCGTTCGACTCGTTCATGGCCTCCTGCAACGCGTTGAACGCTTCGGTGCCCTGGAAGCGCTCCTTCAGGCTGGAAAGGGCCTCCTCGCGGCTTTTCGTCGTGTTCGCTTCCTTGAAGTAGGCATCGACGTACTTTTCCTCGCCGGTCATAGCGGCTAGGCGCACCTGCTCGGTCAGGCAATCCGAGCCGCTGAGCAGTTGATCGGCGCTCTTTTCGCTTGCGATGTATGTTTCGGTTTCCGCCTGAAGCACGTGGAACTGATGCCAGCCCGCGACGAACGTGGCGGCGCAGGCCGCCCCGAGCAGGACGGTTACGACGATGGTGGCAACGCTGATGTTTTGGACGTGAATCCGTCTCATGATCGTGTCTTCCTTCGCTCGCCATCCCGTTCGCCCTTGCGCGTGCGTGGCGGCGGGCGATGTTTCATTCCCCAAAGTATCCATGCCGACACTATAGGTCATTTTCCCCTCGATGGGGGGCCGCCGTTTGCTGCGGGCGGCGATTGGCGGGCGGGCGGGGCGGGTCGCGCGGGCATCGTGAGCCGCCGGGGCGGGCGGCGCATGCGGGCGACGATGGCGGCGCGCGCAAAGTGGCGAAGAAGGCCCGCGAGATTTTGCACACGCGTAACATGAATGGGTCTAGAATGTCTTTTTCCGCTCGAGAAGGGGAATCTTTCCGATTGAGAAGGAGGATGCGCGGATGCAGCATGCAATCGAGGACATCGAGTACGCGGAATACCTGTTCGACCGTTTCTACGGCATCGGCAGCTCGGAGAACGGCGGGGTCACGCGCCTGGGTTACACCGAGGTGGAGGACGAAATGCACGCGGCCCTGTGTGCCTTGGGCGACGAGGCGGGCTACGGAAACTTCGCCGATACGGTGGGCAACACCTACCTGTACCGCAAACGCTACGACAGGGACGAGCCGTACTACCTGGTCGCATCGCATCTGGACTCCGTCATCGAAGGCGGGCGCTACGACGGCGTGGCGGGCGTCATCGCGGGCCTCATGATCATGCGCTGGGCCGAGCGCGACGAGCTCGACCTGCCCATTCGCGTGGGAGCTATGCGCTGCGAGGAGTCGAGCAACTTCGGGCGCAGCACTATCGGCAGCGGCCTTATCACGAAGGAAATCTACAAGCACGACATCGGCGAGGCCGTGAACAAGCGGGGCGAAAGCCTGCGCGAGGTGTTCGAGCGCAAGGGCTACAGCCTCTCGCCCGAACGCATCAGCGGCATTCGCGAATACATCGAGCTGCACATCGAGCAGGGCAAGGTTCTGGAAGAATACGGCGACGCGGTGGGCATCGTATCGACCATCGCTGGCCCGCGCCGCTTCAAGGTGCACGTCCACGGCAGCGCCGAGCATTCCGGCGCCACGCCCATGGGTATGCGCTCCGACGCGCTCGCCGCCGCGGCCGAGATAATCCTGGAGATCGAGGAAATCGGCAAGTCGGAGGCGATGTACCAGTCGGTGGCCACGGTCGGCGTCATCACCAACCACCCCAACGCGCTCAACGTCATCCCCGGTGAAGTGGAGCTGGGCGTGGACATGCGCGGTATCGATTCGGCCAGCCTCGATCGCATGGAAGCGCGCCTGAAGGCCGCCTGCACGCGCATCTGCGAGAAGCGCCGCCTGAAGTACTTCCGCGAGAAAACCTCCGACATCCCGCCCATCGACATGTCGTCCGACCTGCAGCAGAAGCTGCTTGCGGCCGCCAAGGAGCTGCATATCCCGCATCGCTCGATGATCAGCGGCGCCGGCCATGACGCCATGTCGTTCGCGCATATCTGCGACACGGCCATGGTGTTCATCCCCTGCGTCAAGGGCATCAGCCATAATAAGAAGGAGTTCACCACCATCGAGTCCATCTGCGACGGCGCGAAGGTGATTTACGAGCACTTGAAGGAGGAAGCGCGATGATTCTGGTGAAGGACGGCCGCGTGATCGACCCGGCGCGCGGCATCGACGACGTGCTCGACCTGGTTCTGGACGGCGGCAAGATCGCGAAGATCGGCAAGTACCAGCGCTCCGACGACTACGAGCGCATTGTGGAGGCGAAGGGCTGCATCGTGGCGCCGGGCCTGGTGGACGTGCACGTGCATTTCCGCGATCCGGGCCTTACCTATAAAGAGGATATCGAGACCGGTGCGGCCTCGGCGGCGGCCGGCGGGTTCACGACGGTCGTGTGCATGGCGAACACCAAGCCTGCCGTCGATAACTCCGAGACGCTGCAGTACGTGCTGGACAAGGGCGCGGGCTGCGGCATCAACGTGCTCACCTGCGCTTCCATCAGCAAAAACCTTGCCGGCGAGGAAATCGTCGACATGGAGGGCCTGGCGGCGGCCGGCGCGGCGGGCTTCACCGACGACGGCATCCCGCTGATGGACGAGGCGCTGGTGGTCGAGGCGATGGAGCGCGCGGCGAAGCTCGATCTGCCGCTGTCGTTCCACGAGGAAGACAAGGCGTTCATCAAAACGCCGGGCGTGAATGCGGGCGCGGTGTCCGAGGCGCTCGGGCTCGGTGGCGCGCCGGCGCTGGCCGAGGACGTGCTGGTGGCGCGCGACTGCATGCTGGCGCTGCATACCGGCGCGCGCGTGAACATCCAGCATATCAGCTCGGGGAATTCCGTGCGCCTGGTGCGCCTGGCCAAGGAGCTGGGCGCGCGCGTGACCGCCGAGGCGACGCCGCATCACTTCTCGCTGACCGAGGAAGCCGTGCTCGAAAAGGGCACGATGGCGAAGATGAACCCGCCGCTGCGCACGCACGCCGACCGTTACGCCATCATCGAGGGGCTCAAAGACGGCACCATCGACATCATCGCGACTGATCACGCGCCGCACAGCGCCGAGGAGAAGGCGCGCCCGTTTTCCGAGGCGCCGAGCGGCATCGTGGGGTTGGAGACGTCGCTGGCCTTGGGGCTGACGAACCTGGTGCGCAAGGGCCATCTGACCGTGATGCAGCTGATGGAGAAGATGAGCCTGAACCCCGCGAAGCTCTACAACCTGAACAAGGGCCGCATCGATGAGGGAGCCGACGCCGATCTGGTCATCTTCGACGAGAACGAGGCCTGGACGGTCCCGGGCGAGTTCGTCTCGAAGGGCGCGAA
>CAVBAM010000122.1:0-5120 GCA_963593315.1 Candidatus Methanomethylophilaceae archaeon
ACCCCGCCCGCTCCCGCGACGCGGCCCAGCGCGCCGAGGCACTCATGCACGCGCTGCACGCGCACATGGCCTACGAGCCCGGCGCCACCGACGTGCACACCACCGCGGCGCAGGCCTTCGCCCAAGGCTGCGGCGTATGCCAGGATTTCGCGCACATCCTGGTGGCGGCGCTGCGCAACTGGGGGATTCCCGCCCGCTACGCCTGCGGCATCACCGAAGGCGAGGGCGCCACGCACGCCTGGGCGCAAGCGTATATCGGCGGCAGATGGCTCGGCCTCGACCCGACGCGCGACAAGCTCACCGACGAGGGATACCTGGTGGTGGCGGTGGGGCGCGACTGGGCCGACTGCCCCGTCGAGCGCGGCGTGTTCATCGGCGCCGCCGACCAAACCCAAACCGTGTTCATGGAAGTGATGGAACAGTAGATGAAAATGGAAGTCGTAAGCGCGGAGCTGTTCGTCGACGAGCGCATCCGCATTTGGAAAAACCGCCTGGAACCCGAGGGTGGCCCGGAGACGGGCGCAGGCCGCGCCTCGGTGGTCACCGGCATCCACGGCGACGAGCTTGAAGGGCAATACGTCGCCTTCGAGCTGGCGCGACGCATCAAGGAACACCCCGAGCACCTCGCCGGAACCGTGGACATCTACCCGGCCATGAACCCCTTGGGCGTCTCCACCATCACGCGCGGCGTGCCGCTGTTCGACCTGGACATGAACCGCGTATTCCCCGGCTGCGAGGACGCGTCGCTGACCGAGCATCTCACGCGCGCCATGGTCGACGACATCGCCGGGTCCACCCTGGCCTTCGACATCCACGCGAGCAATATCTTCTTGCAGGAACTGCCGCAGATCCGCATCAACGAGATCACGGCCGAGCGCCTGGTGCCGCTCGCGCGCCGCGCCGGCGTTGACTTCGTGTGGGTGCACTCGGCGGCAACCGTGCTGCAGTCCACGCTCGCCTACAGTTTGAACGACATCGGCGTGCCGTGCTTGGTCGTGGAGATGGGCGTCGGGATGCGCATTACGAAGGAATACGGCGACGCGCTCATCGACGGCATCTTCAACCTGCTCATCGACCAGGGCATCTGGACCGGACCGCGCCCGACCGCCCTCAAAGAGCCGATCGTGTCCACCGACGGCGAAGTGAGCTTCCTCAACGCTGACGCGGCCGGTATCTTCCTTCCCACCGCGCACCACTCCAACATGGTCGAGCGCGGGCAGGAACTCGGCATCATCGCCGACGCGCTCACCGGCGAGGTGAACCAGCACGTGATCAGCCCCACCGACGGGCTGCTGTTCACCCTGCGCGAATACCCCGTCGTCACGCCCGGGTCGCTGCTCGCCCGCATTCTGGGAGGTTTGAAATGAAGGAAACCGTCCTTTACAGCATAGAGATGCCCTACCGCGGGCAGCTGCACATCAAAGGGTTCTCGTTTGGATCGGGCGAACCTGCCGTATGCGTGGTGGGCGCCTTGCGCGGCAACGAGGTCCAACAGCTCTACATCTGCTCGCAGCTCGTGCATCGACTGCGACGCATCGAGGCCAAGGGCGGCATCACGGCCGGCAAGCAGATCATGGTCATCCCCTGCGCGAATCACATTTCCATGAACGTCGGCAAGCGCTTCTGGCCCATGGACAACACCGACGTCAACCGCATGTTTCCCGGCTACGACCAGGGCGAGACCACGCAACGCATCGCGGCGGGGCTCTTCGAGGCGGTGCGCGGGTGGCGCTACGGCATCCAGATGGCCTCGTTTCACCTGGAAGGCGATTTCCTGCCGCATATCCGCGTGATGGCCGGCCCCGGCCCCGACGCGTCGGCGGGCGATAAGTTCGGCATGCGCTACGTGATGACGCACCAGCCCGACCCCTTCGACACCACCACGCTCAACTACAACTGGCGCCTGTGGGACACCGACGCCTATTCGCTGTATGCGGAAAAGACCGACACGGTCGACGAGCAGTCGGCGCAGGAGGCGGTGCGGGCGTCGCTGCGCTTCATGGCAAACGTCGGCGCGATCGACTACCCCTGCCATCAGGGATTCCGCTCCTCGCATATCGACGAGAGCGTGCTGGTGGGCGTGCATACCACGCGCGGCGGCGTGTTTCGGCTGCTGGCGAAGCCGGGCGATGCCCTCTCGCGCGGGGAAGTGGGCGCGCAGGTGCTCAACCCGTTGACGGGCGAAATCGTCGAAGAAGTGCGCGCCGAGTCGGGCGGCATCGTCTTCTTCGCCTGCAACCGCCCGCTCGTAACCGAGCATACGCTGGCGTTCTCGACCATCCCCCGCGGCGCCGATCGGGCATAAAAGAGGCCCCTTTAGACCAAAGCGGCAAGTCATCGCTGGTCCAAAGGGGCCTTATGACTAGTTAGGTTGCCAACTAATTGGACGCCGGAACACTCGTCGCGTTGCCGGCCGCCTGCGCACCCGCCGCGGCGCGGGCAGCTTCCAACTCCTCGCGCTCAAGCACCTGCTGCATGGCCGCAATGGCGCATTCGAGCATGGAGTCGTCCGGCTCGTTGGTGGTGAGGTACTGCATCTGCATACCCGGCCACAGCACCACTTTCACCAGCGGATTTTCCGGATGGCTGCCCGCCCAACGCACCGTGATCTCGTAGGAGATGCCGGCGATGACGGGCATGAGCACGATGCGCGCGAGGATGACCAACGCAAGCTTCGGCGCGCCGTCGGGCACGCCCCAGGCAGCGATCAGCGTGTTGAGGGGCGTGATGGTGTAGACCAGGATGGCGATGATCATCACCATGATCAGAAACGCCGTGCCGCAGCGCACATGCAGGCGCGGGAACTGCCGAGCGTTTTCCGGCGTCAGCGGCAGCCCGTGCTCGTAACAGTGGATGGTCTTGTGCTCGGCGCCGTGGTAGCCGAACATGCGCTTGATGTCGCTCATGCGCCCGATGAGCCAAATGTAGAACACGAACACGGCCACGCGCAGGATGCCGTCGACGATGTTCCACGCAAGCGTGTTCGAGTCGTATTCGCCCACGAAGAGGTTCGTGATCGCCGCCGGGGCCACGATGAACAGCACCACGCCCAGCAGCAGGCCGAGCACCATGGAAACGGCCATCTCACGATGCCCGAACGGCGCGTCGTCGGATGCGTCGGAAGGCTTCGCGGCAGCATCGGCGCCCTTGGCGTCAGCGCTGGCAGCACCCTCGCCGGCATCTCCGGCTTCGCAGGGAACATCCGCACCCACCACTTCGAGCGAACGCTGCGCCCCGAGCGCATCGACCACGGTGTCGGGCCGGCCGAAATCATCCTTCCAGGAAAACGATTCCCTTTCTTCGGCGGCATTGGCAGCGGCCTTAACCTCAGCCGGCGCCGCTTCGGCAGCACTGACAGCGGCCCTCGTTTCCGCCGGCGCCGGCTCCGCGACCTTGGCGGCGCCCGAGGCCTCTTCCCCGTCCTCTTCGGAATACGCATGCATGGCGGCAATCTCGAGCGCCTTGTAGCCCAGCATCAGCGACTCCACCATCGCGCGGCAGCCGCGCACGAGCGGCCAATACATCCAGCCGTTCTTGTCCTTGCCGCTGGCCAGGTCGTGCGACTCCTCGTAGATACCGCCGTCCGGCTCGCGCACGCCCACGGCCCAGTTGTACTTGCCGCGCATCATGACGCCCTCGATGAGCGCCTGCCCGCCCACGTGGGTCTTGCGCGCGCCGTCCTCGGAAAACGCGCGCGAAAGGTCGCTCTTCTGCTTGGCCACCCTAACCACGCTTCACTTTCGGAAAGGGGTTTCCGCAGGTCATCTTCCCTTCCGGGCAGCCCGTGCGCACGCAGGGGGCGCCGGCATCGGCGAAGATGAACGGCGCCGTGGGCCGCGCGAGCTCAAGCATGCGATGCGCCATGTCGCGGATTTCCCACTGGGCACGGTTGCAGCAGCGCAGGCTGAAGAAGTGCAGCAGCTCGCGCACGTTCATGGTGATGACGATCTTGCTTTCCGCGGCGTTGGGCAGCAGGTAGCGCGCGTCCTCGGCCGCCACGCCTAGGTCGAGCAGCTTGTGGTACGCATCGACCGCCGCCGCGATGGCCTCGTCGAACACAGCCTCGGCCGCCTCGTTGCCCGCGACGCTTTGCGGCTTCACCACGGCCACCTCGCCCGTGAACTTCACGTAGCGCTGGCTTTGCTGGTTGAAGCTGGCGATGCGATGGCGCACCAACTGATGAGTGAGCGCGCGCGACACGCCGTCGACGGCGAAGGTGTAGCTCGCATGCTCGAGCGTGCTGAAGTGCCCCGAGGACATGATGGTGGAAAGAACGCTGTTCACGCGCTCGGACGGCATGGTCTCCATCAGCTCGGCAGCGCCGACCGGCGCATAGCACAGCCGCGCCGCGGTGGCGATGGCGCGCTCGGGATCGGGCGTATGATAGAGCAACTCGACGTTCATTTGCTGGCTCCTCGTCTGGCAATAAATCGCCCGCCCCAAGGCGTGCGCGGGCGGGCAATCGGATACTATGCTAGCTATCGAATATAAGGGACCGAACCGAGGGGAAGCAGGAGATAGGCCGATGACCGGAAAGATAACGCATGTTGAAGAAGGCGGCGGCGCTCGGGCGACCTATGATGCCGCCGATGCCGGACAGACCAGTGACGAACGAACGGCCCCCGGCAGCGAACCCGAGCAGGCTGGCAACGCGCAGGCGGCCCCCGGAAGCGACGGCCCGAGCAACGGCCGTCCCCTGCTCGGGCACGTCGATTGGAACGAGGAGTGGATGAGCCTGCAGGCACGCCGCCGCAAGCCCGACGACCCCGCTTACTGGAACGGGCGCGCGCACGACTTCCCCGCCGACACCGAAGTCAGTCCCTATGCCAAACGTTTCGTCGAGCTTTCCGGCATCGAACCGGGCGAAACCATCTTCGACATGGGATGCGGCACCGGCGCCATCGCCCTGCCGCTCGGCCTTGCCGGACATAAGGTGGTGGCGGCCGACTTCTCCCAAAACATGCTTGACCGCATGAGCTTCGTTATGGAACAGGCGGGGGTGACGACCGTCTTCCCCAAGCTTTTGAGCTGGGACGAGGACTGGGCGGCCCAAGGCGTGCGCGAGGGCATGGTCGACGTGTGCGTCGCGTCGCGCTCCATCGCCACGGCCAACCTGCGCG
>CAVBAM010000123.1:0-5069 GCA_963593315.1 Candidatus Methanomethylophilaceae archaeon
CTCCTCGTCGGGCGATAAAGTGACGATTGCATTAATATCCCCACGTCGGGATGGTCGTGTGGCACAATGTCGAATTGATTATCAAGCTCGGTGGCAATATGCCGCCAAGCGGCAACACGGCAACGCAAGGAGCGGCAATGGGCATCTTCTCGAGGTTCGAGGGCAAAATGGAGGATACGTTCGAAGGCGCGGCGGACAAGATGTTCGATGCCCCCATATCCCCTGTTCAAATTGCCAAAAAAGCCGAAAAGCAGATGCGCCGCGAAAAGATGGTCGGCGCCGGCAAGCAGTACGCGCCCACGCTGTACACGGTGCTGGTGAACCCCGACGACGATCGCCGTCTGTTCGGCTACTACCCCACCTTGGCCGGCGAAACGGAAACCTACCTCGCGGCGAAGGCCTCCGAACAGGGGCTGATGATGGACGGGCAGCCGCTCGTGCGCTTCATCGTCGACGAGGGTCTCAAGCACGGCAAGTTCGACGTCATCGCCGAGGCGGTGGCCGCACCCATCATCAGCCAGCTGCGCAACGAGGAAATGCAGCGCTACGGCCTTTCCGACGGAAACTACGGGGCGGAAACCGCCTACCCCGCGCAGCAGTTCGGCAACTCGCAGGCCGCCGTGCCCGCGCAGCCGCGCTACGACCAGCGCTTCGCGCAGCAGGCCCCCGCGAACGACTGGAATCAGCCCTATAACGCTCCCCAACAGGACGAATACGCCTACGAGGCGCCGCAAGCCCCGGCGCCGGCGGCCGCCCCCGCGGGCGCAGCCTACGCCGCCGCTCCGGCAGCCGCCGCAGCCGGTTTCGCCGCCGGCGCCGCCGCGCAGGCGGCTCCCGCCCCGGCAGCCGCCGCAACTCCCGCGCCGTCCGCCGCGAAGACGATGGTCTTCACCGGCAACCCCGACGACCTCATGCAGCAGCGCGGCGCCGCGGCCGTCGGCCACGCCCGCCTCATCGACACGGCCACCAACCGCCCCTACGAGCTTTCCAGCGCCCGCATCACCATCGGGCGCGAATCCCGCAACAACATCGCCATCCCCGACATCAACGTGTCGCGAACCCACGCCGAGCTGACGCTGACCAGCCAGGGCGTCTGGACCGTCACCGACTTGGGCTCCACCAACGGCACCTACGTCAACGGCCGCGCCATCGCAAGCCAGCCGCTCAGCGAGGGCGACCACATCTCCATCGGCACGACCGACCTCGTGTTCACGCTGGCGTAGGAAAACTCGGAAGGATTCGCCGTGATCGACTACGCGCTGCTTCTCATCCGCCTGCTGTTCGTCGCGCTGCTCTACCTGTTCCTCTTCGCCATCATGAAGACGGGCATCGGGGCTGTGCGCGGCCAGCGCAAGCGCGAACGCACGTGGAACCTGTCCGTCGAGCGAGGCCCGAAGGAGCTGCGCGGCGTGTCCATCGTGGTGCGCGGGCCGGTCATCGTCGGGCGCAACCCCGGCGCGGACATCGTCATCGGCGCCGGATACGTGTCCGGCAGGCATGCGCGATTCACCCTCATGGGGCAGAACCTGTTCATCGAAGATCTCGGCTCGACAAACGGCACCGCCGTAAACGGCCAGCTCATCAGCGAGCCCACCGCCCTGCGTAACGGCGACACCGTCAACGTCGGCGACGTGGCGATTCGTGTGAGGTACGCATAATGGCACGCGGGAAACACTCTTCTTACCGGTCCACCCAGCGCACGCGCAAGGGTGCGGTCACCTCGTTCGGCAGCCGCACCGACGTCGGCTGCGTGCGCGACCACAACGAGGACAGCTTGGTAGTTCGTCCGCCGCTGTTCGCCGTCGCCGACGGCATGGGCGGTCACGCCGCAGGCGAGGTTGCCTCCGAAATCGCGGTGAATGTCTTGGCCGAGCTCGCGCCGGAACATCCCGACGGAGCAGCCCTGCAGACCGCCGTCGAGGAAGCGAACCGCGAAATCATCCGCGCCAGCCGCGACGGGCGCGGACGCGAGGGCATGGGCACCACTATGACCGCCTGCATGCTCGAGGGGGAACGCCTGCTCATCGCGCAGGTCGGCGACTCGCGCGCCTACCTGTTGCACCAGGGCAAGCTCCAGCAGCTCACGCGCGACCACAGCCTCATGGCCGATATGATCGAGGCCGGCCAGCTCACGCCGGAAGAGGCGCGCAACCATCCGCAGCGCTCGGTCATCACGCGCGCGCTCGGTTCCGACCCCAACACGCGCCCCGACATCTATGAAATCAACGTCGACGCCGGCGATCGGCTCCTCGTCTGCTCCGACGGTCTGTCCTCCATGGTGCGCAACGAAACCATCGAGGCGACGCTGCGCCGCGTGCGCGACCCGCAACGCTGCGCGTCCCAGCTGGTCAACGAGGCCATCGCGGCCGGCGGCCACGACAACGTCACCGTCATCGTCTCCAACGTGGAAGGCTTCGCCGAAAAGCGCCGCCGCAAGATGGCCCGCAAAACCAAGCGCGCCGTTGCGCTGGTGCTCCTGCTGTTCGTCGCCATCATCGCGGGTACGGCCTTCGGCGTGAACAAGTGGCTCAACACCGTCGCCTACCTGGGCATCGACAACGACAAGGTTGCCATCTACCAAGGCAAACCCTGGGAAGTCGGCGGCATCTCGCTGTCACAGCATTTGGAAACCACCGACGTTTCCACCAGCTCGCTGCAGCCGAACACCGTCGAGCACCTGAAAGAGGGCATCGCCTGCGACAACGTCGACGCCGCACGCGAACTCGTGGACAAGTACCGCGAGGAAGGCTCCTCGAACGGGAAGTCAAGCGAAAGCGAATCCTCGAGCAGCTCTTCCGCGCAAAGCTCGTCCACGCAGCAAAACGACGCGAATAAGTCCGCCTCCAGCCAAACCTCGCAGAGGTAGCGCTCCATGACACGTCGCAACATAGAACTCATCCTGCTGCTGCTCGCCGCTCCCATGGTGGCGCTATTGTTCATCACCATCGCCATTCGCGAGGGGCAGGCCGTCGGCTTCGATTCCCTGTCCGTGCCCATCGGCATCTTCGCCGCCTTCGTGGTGGCCCACCTCGCCGTGCGCAAACTCGCCCCCGGGGCCGACCCGGCGCTGCTGCCCATATCGTTTTCGCTCTCGGGCATCGGCATCGCCTTCATCACCCGCATAGCACCCTTCTCAAGCGTCACCACCATGGCGCAGAACCAGGTCATGTGGCTATTCTTGGGCGTGGCCTTCATGATCATCGTGCTGGCGCTGTTCCGGAACTTGGACAAGGTGGCCAACTACAAGTACACGCTCATGCTCGTGGGCATCTTCCTGTTGCTCTCGCCCATGATTCCCGGCCTTGGCCAGGAAATCTACGGCAGCCGCATCTGGCTGCACATCGGCGGATTCTCTTTCCAGCCTGGAGAGATCGCCAAGGTCCTCATCGTGCTGTTCATGGCCAGCTATCTGGCGGAAAACCGCGAGATGCTCTCCGTGTTCACCGTGCGCATCGGGCCCGTGCGTCTTCCCGACATCCGCTCGCTTCTGCCCCTTCTGCTCATGTGGGGCCTGGCCATGCTCGTCGTCGTGTTGGAGAAGGACCTCGGCAGCGCGCTCGTGTTCTTCTTCGTGTTCCTGCTCATGCTCTACGTTGCCACGGGCAAGAAGTTCTACCTGATCGTCGGCCTGGCGCTCGTCGCCGTGGGCTGCGTGGTGCTCTTCAGCGCCTTCAGCCACGTGCAGGTGCGCGTGAGCACCTGGCTCAACCCCTTCGCCGACGCGCAGGACACCGGCTACCAGCTTTGCCAAGCCATCTATTCCATCGCCGACGGCGGGCTGTTTGGCGTGGGGCTGGGCAACGGCCTTGCCGGCGGCACGGAGAACTTCCAGCAAATCCCCGTCGTCGAATCGGACTTCATCTTCGCCGACATCGCCGAGGAAGCGGGCCTTCTCGGCGCGGCGGGCGTCCTGCTGCTGTTCCTGTGCTTCGCCATCCGCGGCTTCCTCACGGCGGCCCGCGCGAAAAGCGACGTTTCCAGCTTCGTGGCTGTGGGCCTTACCGGCATGATCGTCCTGCAGGCGTTCATCATCGTCGGCGGCGTCACGCGCCTCATCCCGCTCACGGGCCTGACCTTGCCCTTCATCAGCCAAGGCGGCTCGTCGCTTCTGGGCAGCTTCATCATCGTCGGCTTCCTTTTGCGCGCCGGCGACGAAGCGACGGGCATCGAAACGGAAATGCTCAGCGGCACCACCTCGTCGCTGCACGCCAACAGCGTGCTCGGGCGCATCAGCCTCGGCAAGCGCCTGACGCACTCCATGCTGTTCTGCAGCGCGCTGTTCGCCCTGCTGGTGGCAAACCTCACCCTCATCATGGTGGTCGACGCCGCCAACTACCAGTCCATGCCGGGCAACAACCACACCCTGGCTAAAGAACAGAAGAGCGAACGCGGAACCATCTCCACCTACGACGGCATCGTGCTGGCGCGCAGCGTGCTCAACGACGACGGCAGCTACGACCGCATCTACCCCGCGGGCGACCTGGCCACACATGTCGTCGGCTACGTTTCGCAGCAATACGGCGAGGCGGGCATCGAGGACGCCTACGACGACACGCTCACCGGAACGACCAACTTCGCCACCTGGACCGACGTGCTCAACTCCATGGCGGGCGTGGGATCGGCCGGCAACGACGTGACGCTCACCATCAACTCGAAGATCCAGCAAGCCGCTCAAGACGCGCTTTCGGGCAACAAGGGCGCCGTGGTGGTCATGAACCCGAAGACGGGCGCCATCCTCGCCATGGCAAGCGCCCCCACCTACGACGCGCAGGACTTCGAGACCGTCCTGTCCGGAGCCGTCTCAAGCAACGATTCCTCGCTCATCAACCGCGCGACCGGCGCGCTATACGCACCCGGCTCCACCTTCAAGATGGTCACGCTCGCAACGGCCCTGCAAAACGACACGGCCAACGAGTCCACCCGCTATTCGTCGCCGGGCACCATGGACATCGGCAACGCCAGCGTGTCCAACTTCGACAACACCTCCTACGGAACGCAAACTCTCGAGCAGGCCACCTGGTGGTCGGCAAACACCGTTTACGGCCAGCTCGGCGTGCAGATGGGCGCCG
>CAVBAM010000124.1:0-5040 GCA_963593315.1 Candidatus Methanomethylophilaceae archaeon
ATTCTCGCGGGGGCGTTCGGTCCGCCGGGTCGCCTACAAGCCGAGCCAAGTTCCGATGATGGGGGCGTAACCCAGGACGAACACGACGATCATGCCGATGGGCAGCACGTAGCGCATGTACGGGTACGACCACGCGGGGAAGCGCAGGCCGTTGCCGGTGTCGGCTTCCGCCAGGAAGTTCTTCCAGCCCCAACCGCGCTTGCTCGTGACAAACAGCACCAGGAACAGTCCACCCAGCGGCAGGATGTTGTTGGAGACCAGGAAGTCCTCGATGGACTGGATGTCGCCGATGCCGGGGATGGCAACGCCGGAGAGCACGTTGAACCCGAGCACGCACGGCATGCTGAGCGCCAGGATGCACAGGCCGTTGACCAGGCACGCCTTCTTGCGCGGCGTTCCCCATTGGTCGATGGTGAAGCTCATGATGTTCTCGAACACGGCGATGACGGTGGAAAGCGCCGCGAAGGTCATGAACAGGAAGAACAGCGTGCCCCACAGCTGGCCCAAGGGCATTTCGTTGAACACGATGGGCAGCGTGATAAACACCAGGCTCGGGCCGGAGCCGGGTTCCACGCCGAACGCGAAGCACGACGGGAAGATGACCAGGCCCGCCATGAGCGCCACGATGGTGTCGAGCACGGCGACGCGCAGCGCCTCGCCCGTCATGCGGTGGTCTTTGCCGATGTAACTGCCGAAGATGGACATCGATCCCATGCCGACCGACACGGTGAAGAACGCCTGGCCCATGGCCGCGTACACCGCGTCGCCGAAGGTGGCCCATTGCTCGGCGGTCGTGCTTCCGGCGAACAACTTGCCGAAGTCGGGCAGCAGGTAGAAGGCCAGGCCCTCCCCCGCCCCGGGCAGCGTGACCGCGCGAATGCACAGAACCAGCAGCACCGCGAACAGGGCGACCATCATCACCTTCGTCACGCGCTCGACGCCGTTCTGCACGCCGGCGCGCGTGGTGAGCACGCCGATGGCGACGATGACGACGGTGTAGAAGGTCATTTCAAGCGGGTTCGCCAGCATATTCGAGAACACGCTGGCCACCTGCGAGCTGTCGGCGCCGTTGAAGGTGCCCGTGGCGGTTTTCACCATGAAGGCGAGCATCCAGCCGGCCACGCAGGTGTAGAACATCATGAGCAGGTAGTTGCCCGCAAGGCCCACCCACTTGAAGTAGTGCCATTTCGTGCCCGCCGGCTCGAGCGTGTCGTAGCTGCGCGCGATGGACTTCTGGCTGGCGCGCCCGGCCGAGAACTCCATGATGAGAACCGGCAGCGCGAAGATGGCCAGAAACACCAGGTACATGAGGACGAAGGCCGCTCCGCCGTATTCGCCGGTGATGTAGGGGAAGCGCCACACGTTGCCCAACCCGATGGCGCAGCCCGCGCTCACCAGGATGAATCCGAGGCGCGAGCCGAATTTCTCGCGTTCCATCGTTTCAGTTCGCCTTTCCAGGGAAAAGCGCCCGTCGCACGATGCGGCGGGCGCTGCGTAAACGTTGCTAGGCAGTGTAACGGAAAGCACCGGCGGGCGCTAGCGGCGAAGACCGCCGGCAGGCGCGCTCGGCCGCGCGCTCGCCGCGCTATTCCGAGCGCAGAGCTTCCACCGGGTCCTTGCGGCTGGCGGCGCTTGAGGGGATGAGGCCCGCCAGGAACGTGAGCAACACGCTGATGCCCACCAGCACCACCGCCGCCTGCCACGGCAGGATGGCCACGTTCTCCACGTCGAACAGCGCGTAGACGATGGCGTTGGCCGGGATGCACGCGAGCAGGGTGAGCCCGATGCCGATGGCGCCCGCGGCGAAGCCCACGATGATGGTTTCCGCGTTGAACACGCGGCTGATGTCGCCCTTGCTTGCGCCGATGGAGCGCAGGATGCCGATTTCCTTCTTGCGCTCGAGAACGCTGATGTAGGTGATCACGCCGATCATGATGGAGCTGACCACCAGGGAGATTGCCACGAACGCCACCAGCACGTAGCTGATCATGTCGACGATGGTGGTGACGCTGCTCATGAGCGCGCCGACGATGTCGGTGTAGCTGACCACCTTGTCCTCGTCGCCGGCGGCCTTCATCTTGTCGTTGTAGGCGTCGAGGATGTCGATGACGTGCTGTTTCGCCTCGAAGTCCTTCGGGTAGATGTCGATGCTGGCCGGTTTGGCGTAGTCGGCCCAGCCGAACTTCTTCATGTTGTTGTCGTAGCTGGACTGCTCAGTGGACATGAGGCTTGCCATCAGCTCGGAAAGCTCCTGCTCGTCCATGTTCATGCTGAAGGCGTTGGCAAAGGCCGATTCGTCGATGTTCATGGCCTGGGCCATGTTCGACGACAGCTTCGACATATAGCTTTGCATGGCGCTGCTCATCTGCTGCTGGATAGACGCGGCCATCTGCCCCATGGTGGTCTGCATCACCTGCGACATATAGCCCTGCATAGCGGAGGCGAGCTGGGTTTGCAGCTGCTGACCGATGGCTTGCGAAAGCGCCGGCACCAGCTGCTCGCTCATCTGCTGAGACATCTGCTGGCCGAGCTGTTCCTGCAGCTGTTCCTGCACCTTCTCGCCCATGCCCTCGGTATCGATGGAACCCGCGATGGCCTCGCCGAATTGCTGCTGCACGTCGGGCGCGGCCAGGTAGTCGCCCATGGCGCGCTGCATGCCGTCCTGGCCGGCGTACTTGGTCGGGTCGTTTTGCATCTGCTGCTGATACCACGGGAAGAACCCTTGCATGACCTGGGCCATCGCCTGCGACAGCTTCGCGGAATCCACCGTGGGCTGCGCGCCGTCGAAGTCGAGCGTGATGCCGCTGAAGTCGAGGTTTAAGCTGGACAGGTCGAGCGCGGAGGCGTCGATGCTGATCGACGAGGCGTCGAAAGCCGGCAGGCTGGACAAGTCGATGCTGGTGCCGGAGAGGTTCAGGCTACCGGAAAGATCGGCCGAGGACAGCCCCGCGGTCAGCTTGGACTGGTCGATGGTGAAGGCCCGTTGGATGGCCTGGCCGTCGATGGTGAACAGACTGGACATGTCGAAGCTTGAGCCGCTTCCCTGCTCGTCCTCTTCCTCGGCGAACGACTTGCCGGTGATGACGTTGGTCGCCGGATTCGCGCGCTGGTCCTTCACGATTTGCGATTCGCCGGCCTGGTCAATCAGATGGCCGATCAGGGAATCCGAGTAGTAAAGGCCCGTCTGCAAGCTGGATATCTTCGCGCCGTCCTTAAGCTGCACCACGCCGGCCACCTTGAGGGTCTCGCCGTTGTTGACCAGGTTCGCCATGTAGTCGCTATCGCCGGACTTGTCCTTCCATACCTTGTACTCGGAGTCGTACTGGTAGAAGTTCGTGGCGTTGACCAGCTTGAACTCGACGTTCATCAGTTCGTCGTAGTCCAGCGACAGGCGGTTTTCGGGAACCGTCACCTCTTCCTCGTTGGCGAACTGGCGCACCATGGAATCGAGCTCGGAGCGGTCGCGCAGGCCCATGGCGTAGAGCATGAAGTCGCTGACGCTGCCGTTGGCGGTGAGGACGACAACCACCTCGTTGTAGCTTTCAGGCCAATGACCGGCCACGACGTCGTACTGATTCTTCACCTGAGTCATGTCGGCGGGCAGCTTGTAGAAGATGTCGGTGCTCATCATGGACGACATGATGCTGTTGGAAGAAGATCCGAGACCCACGCTGGAGAACGTTTTGTCAGGGTTGACCTGGTGCGCGCCGTTTGCGGTGTCGGTGTTGAAGATTTGCGGCGTGACGCTGTAGCCGTATTCGATGGAGCTGACGTAGTCCTCGATTCCCGTGGTGCCGGTGTCGAAATAGGACTTCAGGCTGGCCAGGTCGTTGCTGCCGATGGAGCCGAACATGCCCGAGACCATCTTCGCCTCGTGCACGGGCTTGCTGGAGTCGGAGCCGACATCGGCCGAGTCGCTGGTGGCGGAATCGTCGGTGCCGGAGTCGCCCGAGGCGCCCATGCTTCCCATGGACATGAGGCTGGTCATGTCGAAGCCCTGGTCCTGGATTTGCAGCGGGTATTCGGAAAGCGTTTCCTCCTCCACCGAAGCGATGTAGTTGTTCACGCCATTGGCCAGCGACAGGATGGCGGCGATGCCGATGATGCCGATGGAGCCGGCGAAGGCCGTCATGAGCGTGCGGCCCTTCTTCGTCAGCAGGTTCTTGAACGAAAGCGACAGCGCGGTTGCCGGGGACATGCGCGTGGTGCGGGCCTGCTTGGCCGTGCGCGGCGCGTCGGTTTCGGTTTCGGGGTCGAAGGGACGCGTGTCGGCGCGGATGACGCCGTCGGCCAGCGTCACGATGCGCGTGGCGTACTGTTCGGCCAGCTCGGGGTTGTGCGTGACCATGATGACCAGGCGGTCGTTGGCAATTTCGGTGAGCAGGTCCATGATCTGGACGCTCGTCTTGCTGTCGAGCGCGCCCGTCGGTTCGTCGGCCAGCAGGATTTCCGGGTCGTTGATGAGCGCGCGGGCGATGGCCACGCGCTGCATCTGACCGCCGGAAAGCTGGCTGGGCTTCTTGTGCACGTGGTCGGCAAGCCCGACGCGACCGAGGGCGTCGATGGCGCGGCGGCGACGCTCGGTGCGGCCGATGCCGGACAGGGTAAGCGCCAGCTCAACGTTTTCCAAGATGGTTTGATGCGGGATGAGGTTGTAGGCCTGGAACACGAAGCCGATGCGGTTGTTGCGGTAGGTGTCCCAGTCGCGGTCCTTGTAGCGCTTGGTGGAGACGCCGTCGATGACGAGGTCGCCGGAGTCGTAGTGGTCCAGGCCGCCGACGATATTGAGCATGGTCGTCTTGCCCGAGCCGGACGGGCCGAGCACCGCGACGAACTCGTTGTCGCGGAAGGCGACCGAGACGTGGTCGAGCGCCGTTTGGGTGAAGTCGGCAGTGGTGTAGGACTTGCAAACGTCGTTGAGCTGCAGCATGAGGGCCTTCCCGTTCCTGTGTATGTAAGGAACGATTATGCCCCCGGCGCAGGTCGCGGTCCCACAGCTTCACCAAATCGCGCGACTTCCGTTACTTTCAGGTAAGGAAG
>CAVBAM010000125.1:0-5002 GCA_963593315.1 Candidatus Methanomethylophilaceae archaeon
TGCAAATCTGCGCTTTTCGCGGCAGATGGGCCTGCGAGAGCGGCTTTCGGTATCATGGGCGCAACGACAACAAGATTGGAGAAGCCCACCATGTGCGGTATCTGCGGATTCACCCAAGCTGACGAGAAAAGCCTGCCCACGCTGAAAGCCATGTGCGACATCATGGCGCATCGCGGCCCCGACGGCGAAGGCCAGTACCTCGACGCGGAAAGCGGCATCGCCTTCGGGCACCGCCGCCTGTCGCTGATCGATCTCGCGGGCGGCAACCAGCCCATGGTGCGCGCCTCCAACAAGCACGACGCCGCCATCACCTCACCGGCGCAGCATCTTGACGGCACCCCGTGCTCAACGCCGGAACAGGCGGCTGCCAAGGGCGATTTCGCCATCGTGTTCAACGGCGAAATATACAACTACCAGGACCTGCGCGCCGAGCTTGAGGGCTATGGCTGGTCGTTCAAGACCAACTCCGACACGGAAGTGCTGCTCACCAGCTACCTGCACTGGGGCGAGGGCATGCTCGACCGCCTGCGCGGCATGTTCGCGTTCGCCATCTGGAACCGCACGAGCCGCGAGCTGTTTTGCGCGCGCGACTTCTTCGGCATCAAGCCGTTTTACTACACGCAGCAAAACGGCCAATTCATCTTCGCCAGCGAAATCAAGTGCATCCTGGAGCACCCGACCTACACGCGCGAGCTTAACCGTGCCGCGCTCGAACAGTACCTATGCTTCCAGTTCAGCGCCTTGGACGAGACGTTCTTCAAGGGAATCTTCAAGCTCCCGCCGGCGCACTGCATGACCGTGCACGCCGACGGCACCACTTCTATGCGCCGCTACTGGCGCCCCGAGTATCACTTCGACGAGCAGCGTTCGCGCGAGGCCACCGTCGACGCCATCGACGCGGCCATGCGCGACAGCGTGCGCTACCACAACGTGGCCGACGTCGAGGTGGGCAGCTTCCTGTCCTCGGGCATCGACTCCAGCTACATGGCGGCGTGCCTGGCGAAGGAGAACCCCGACATCAAGACGTTCACCGTGGGCTTCGAGTGCTACAAAAACGCCGCGGCCAACAACCAGGAAGGCGCCGGCGGGAAAACCATGCGCGACGAGATTTCCTGGGCCGAGGAGCTTGCCGACGAGCTGCACATCGCCAACACGTCCAAGCACATCGGCGAGGAAGAGTACTGGGAAAGCCTGCCGCGCGTGCAGTGGCATATGGACGAGCCGTCGGCCGACCCGTCGGCGGTGGCGCTGTACTTCGTCGATCAGATCGCCGCGACGCAGGTCAAGGCCGTGCTTTCCGGTGAAGGCGCCGACGAGTTCTTCGGCGGCTACCGCATCTACCAAACACCGTTTTCCAACGCAAAGCTTTCCTGGGCGCCCAAGGGGCTTTTGCGCGGGGCGTCGGGTGCCATGCGCAAGTTGGGCATCCGCGGCGCGAACTATCTCGAGCGCGCGAGCGAAACCCCCGAGGACTGGTACTACACCAACGCCAACGGCGTGGCCTTCACCACCGACGAACGGGCGGCGCTGTTGCGCGGCGGCTGCACCGCCCCCACCCCGCAGGAGCTGACCGCGCCGGTGTACGCCGAGGTGGCCGGCCTGGACGAAACCACGCGCATGCAGTACGTCGATTTGTACTTCTGGCTGGTGGGCGACATCCTGTTGAAAACCGACAAAATGTCGATGGCCCACTCTCTCGAGTCGCGCGTGCCGTTTTTGGACCGCCGCGTGTTCGACGTTTCCGCCACCATCCCCACGCCGCTGAAAGCCAACGAGCAGCAGACGAAGATCACCCTGCGCGAGGCCGCCGAGCGCGCCATCCCGCGCGACTGGGCGCAGAAGGAAAAGCTCGGCTTCCCCGTACCGGTGGTGAACTGGCTGCGCGAGGACAAATACTACAACCAGGTGAAGGAATGGTTCACCGGCGACGTTGCCCGCGAGTTCTTCAACACCGACGAGCTGGTGCGCTTGCTCGACGAGCACAAGGCCGGCGCCGATCGCAGCCGCAAGATTTGGATCGTCTACATGTTCCTGATGTGGTACAAGATCTACTTCGTGGACAAGACGGTTCCGGAAAAGCCGGTTGCCCGTTAAGCTGGCCGCGGCCTACCGCCACCAGCGCGCCCACAAATCCGCTGAACGTCAAACGACCCCGCGATACGCACTCGCGGGGTCGTTTCGTTTCGGGAGCAATGCCGGGGAGGTTTCGCACACCATGCCAGGCAACTTGCGCACGCTACGCCAGGCGGTCGGCCCTGACGCTCGTGAAGTGGCCATGCTCGTCCTCGAACACGCACAGCTTCCTATCGCGGCTTTCGTAATAGCGCGAGAACGTCGCGAAATGCTCCTTACGCTCGCGGCGGGCGTCATGCAGCTTCTCGCGAATCAGCGAGCCGATGCCGTCCTCGAGTTCTTCCGTGCGCTCCGGGGCGCGCTCTTCCCGCCGCATCAGTACTGCACCCGCCAAAACACCAGACCGGCGGCCGGGGCGTTCTCCCCTGCGGCTTTGCGGTCGCGCGCCGCAAGCACTTCGCCCACCCATTCGGGGCTGCGCTGGCCGCGGCCGACCGCCACCAGCGTGCCCACGATGGTGCGGACCATGGAATGCAGAAACGCGTTGCCAACCACCTTGATGGTCAGCACGTCCTCGCCCATGACGGCTTCACGCGCAAGCGACAGCTCCATCACGTTGCGCCGCGTCGGCTTGCCCACGGCGCTCGCCGCC
Organism: Candidatus Methanomethylophilaceae archaeon; assembly: GCA_963593315.1. Lineage (GTDB taxonomy): Bacteria > Actinomycetota > Coriobacteriia > Coriobacteriales > Eggerthellaceae > Senegalimassilia. The sequence goes on from CAVBAM010000125.1 coordinate 2,726, forward strand.
ATGCAGAAGCTCTTGAAGTCGTGCTCGCCAACCAGATATTCCGCGCCACGCCGCATGGCCTCGACGTCGAGCGGTGCGTTCACCTGCCAGCAAAAATCGCGCATGAACAGCGGCGGAACGTCGCCGGTGCAGATATGGTAATGATATTCGCGCCAACGCGCATCGAAGCGCGCCGAAAAGCCGGCCTCGCGCTGTTCGACCGCGCGCACCGTGATGCCCTCGTGCGTCAGCGCGTTCAGGCTGCGACGCAGGCTATGCAGGGTGCGCCCGCCCAGCTCGCCAGCGTTCAGGTCGAACGACACCACCTGCCCGAGCGCATGCACGCCGGCATCGGTGCGCCCCGAGCAGACGACCTCGACCGGACGGTGGAACACCAGCGAAAGCGCCTGTTCCAGCTCGCCCTGCACCGTGCACTGCCCCGGCTGACGCGCGAACCCATTGAAGGGCGCCCCGTTGTAGGAAACCGTCAGCGAGTACGTCTCGTCCGGCGTTGCGCGCACAAACCCTTCCGCATCCGAAGCGCGGGAAGCCAACACGGACGCGCTGCCGGCGACAAGCGCGTCGGCAACGTCGTCGACAGCAACCGCCGCAGCGGCCGCGCTGCCGGCGTCAACCGCCGCTCCGGCAACCGCGCCGGTCTCGCACGTAAATTCCTTCACCATGCCCAACACGCCTTTACGCGATCATCACGCTCGAGCCGAACAGGTCGCGCAGCTCGGAGCGCATGATGGGGCTTGCCGAGTCAACCGTCACCGGCAACTCGGCCCGGAACTTGTGCCCGTTGGACTGATTCACGAAAAGCACCACGCCGTCACGGCCGGGATACGACTTCAGAATGCGGTTCAGGCGCAGCGACTTCGACTGATCGAACGCGGACATGGGCACGCTCAGCTCAAGGCGACGCGGGCGGGCGTCCTCCTCGCTCAGCTCAAGCGTCTCCATTTCAAACGCCATAATCTGATTGCCGCGATCGGAGTGCTCGAACTTGCCCTTAATCTTGACAATCGCATCTTCCTGGATGGCCTCGGCGTTCTCGTCGTACTTGAAGCAGATGCACTCGATATGGCCCGTGGTGTCCTCGAGCTCGAACGTGGCCATCTTCGTGCCGCGCTTCGTCAGCTTCGTCACCACGTTGGAAACCATGCCCACGAACACCGCAGACTTGATTTCCTTGGTGCGTTCGGCCAAATCCCCCAGCTGATACTTCGTGATATGCGAAATGTAGTTCTCGTACGGCGTCAGCGGATGGTCCGAGACGTAGATCTTCATGATCTCCTTCTCGTACGTGAGCAGCTGACGCTTGGGCCACTCGATGCCGTCGGGCGCGGGCACCTCTTCCTGGAAACCCGAGTCCTCGTCGTCGGCAAACAGGTCGAACATGCTCACCTGGCCGCGGTCGCGGTCCTTCTGGCGCTTGGCCGCGCCTTCCAGAAGCGGCGTTTCCTCGATGAAGTACATCAGCTGCTTGCGCGTGTACCCCGTCGAATCGAACGCGCCGCCCTTGATGAGCGCTTCGAGCGTTTTGCGGTTGTAGCACTTCGAATCCACACGGTTCACGAAGTCATGCAGACTGGTGAACGGGCCGTTCGCTTCGCGCTCGGCGATGATCTCGTCCGCCACGTTGCGCCCGACGCCGCGCACGCCGACCAGGCCGAAACGGATGCCGCTCTCGACCGGCGTGAATTCCGCGTTCGACGAATTGATGTCCGGCGGCAACACGGGCGTGCCGTTGTGGTTGCAGCTGGAAATATAGCGGATCAAACGGTCGGTGTTGCCCATGTAGCTGGACAGCACGGCCGCCATGTATTCGTTGGGATAATGCGCCTTCAGGTAAGCCGTGCGCATAACCAGGATCGAATACGCGGCCGAGTGTGATTTGTTGAACGCGTACTTAGCGAACTTCTCCGCGTCGTCCCAAATCTTCTTGGCAATCTCCAACGAGTAGCCGTTCTCGACGGCGCCGTTGTTCCAGTCCTCCTGCAGCATGCGCATGATGTCGAGCTTCTTCTTGCCCATTGCCTTGCGCAGCTTGTCTGCCTTGCCGGCGGAAAAACCGCTCATGACCATGGACACGCGCATGATCTGCTCTTGGTAGACCATCGTGCCGTATGTTTCCTCGAGCACCGGGCGCAGGCGATCGTCGTAGTAGTGCACCGGCGTGCGGCCGCTTGCCACTTCCACGTAGTCGTCCACCATGCCGGACTCCAACGGGCCCGGGCGGTTCAGGGCGATCGACGCCACGATATCGCTAAAACGACGCGGTGGGAGCCGCGCGAA
>CAVBAM010000126.1:0-4987 GCA_963593315.1 Candidatus Methanomethylophilaceae archaeon
CTCGAAAGTATCTCCCGTGCTCTTCAGGTACTCGTCTACGAAGTACACGAGTCCGTAACCGGTCGCCTCGGTGCGGGCGAGCGAACCGCCGAACTCCAAGCCTTTGCCCGTGAGCACACCGGTCCATTCGTTGCGGATGCGCTTGTACTGGCCGAACATGTAGGCAACCTCGCGGCCGCCCACGCCCAAGTCGCCGGCCGGAACGTCGGTGTTCGGGCCGATATGGCGGCACAGCTCGGTCATGAAGGACTGGCAGAAGCGCATGATTTCGTTGTTCGACTTGCCCTTCGGGTCGAAGTCCGAGCCGCCCTTGCCGCCGCCCATGGGCAGAGTGGTCAGGGAGTTCTTCAGGATCTGCTCAAGGCCCAAGAACTTCAGCATGCCCAGCGTCACCGTCGGGTTGAAACGCAGGCCGCCCTTGTAGGGGCCGATGGCGGAGTTGAATTCAACACGGAAACCACGATTGACCTGGGCCTTGCCATTGTCATCGATCCAGGGGACGCGGAACATGATGACGCGCTCGGGCTCAACTAGGCGCTCGAGAATCGCGTTTTCCTCGTACTCGGGATGCGCGTCGAGCGCGGGCCCGAGCGTGTTTAGGATTTCCGTTGCGGCCTGGATGAATTCCGGCTGGTCGGCGTTCTTCGCCTTGACCTCTTCCAGGATGCGCTCTGCATAACTCATGTGACGAACCTCCTTATGGTTCCCTTGACACTCCGTGCTGCATTATAGGGGTGGCAATACGAGAGAAACAGGCAGTTAACAAAGCCGAAACAAAGCGCTACGACATATGGGTTCGCGCAAAGGCGCGGATGCTCTGCGATGGTCTGGGCCGGGGATCCTGGAAATCGTTTGCGGCACCGTATTCCATTAGCGTATGCATTCCCGGTGTCGAGTGGGCCGCGCCTGCGTGCGGGGCCGTTTCCCGAACTACAATGCCTACGTTTCACTTCCGATTTGAAAGGCGTGCCGTGTCCCGCTTCGTCGATACCAAGATGTCCCTCTCCGAATGGCTGCCGTTGCTCGGCGTGACGGTCTCCGCCTTCATCTTCAACACGTCGGAGTTCATGCCCGTCGGGCTGCTCACCGATATCGGCGCCACCTTCGGTACCTCGGAGGGGCAGACGGGACTCATCGTGTCGGTGTATGCGTGGGTGGTCATGATTCTGTCGCTTCCCTTGATGGTTGCCGCCTCGCGCGTGGCGTTTCGGCCGCTCATCCTCGGCGTTCTTGCGGTGTTCTGCGCGGGTCAGGCGCTTTCGGCGATTTCGGGAAGCTACGGCATGCTTATGGCCTCGCGCCTTGTGGTCGCCTGCTCCCATTCGGTGTTCTGGGCGATAGCCGCGCCGGTGGCGGTACGCGTGGTCAAGCCCGTTCATGCGCCCTTGGCGGTCTCGCTCGTGGAAGTGGGGTCGGCCCTTGCGATGACGATCGGGCTGCCGCTTGGGCGCGTGGTGGGCCTCGCCCTCGGCTGGCGGCTGACGTTCGCTTGCGTTGGCGCGGTGTCGCTCGCGTGCCTCGTGTACCTGCTTGCGGTGTTTCCCCGCGTCCCCGGGGCGAAGCCGTTTGGCCTCAAGCAGCTTCCGGGCATTTTCCGCAACAAGGTGCTTGCCGGCATTTTCGTCGTGACGGCGCTGTATGCGATGGGCTACTACACGGGCTACAGCTACATCGAACCCTTCCTTTTGCAGGTAGGAGGCCTTGACGAGGGCGCGGTAACGGCCGCGCTCGTGTTCTTCGGCCTTGCCGGAATCGTGGCGAGCGTCGTGTGCACCAAGCTCTATTCCCGGCATCGCAGCGCATTTGCGGTGGCGGTTGTGGCGGGGGTGGTGCTATCGCTCGCGCTGCTTCGCGTTGCGGCGACCTCGCTTGTCGGCATTGCCGTCGTCTGCTTTGTATGGGGTCTCGCTGGCGCGTGCTACAGCATCGTCTATCAGGCCGAGATCATCAACTTCGCCACCGACGGCGAGCAGACGGTGGCCATGGCGCTGTTCTCCGGCATTTTCAACCTCGGCATCGGAACCGGCAGCTTTATCGGCGGCGGCGTATGCACGTATGCGGGGGTCGGCCTGGTGGGTTTCGTCGGCGCCGCGATAGCGCTTGCGGCCCTGGCGTATTGCTGGTGCAGGCTTCGTCCCCATATGCGCTCCGGCGGCGCCAGCTGATCCTTAATCGAAGCGTTTTCTCTTGTCAAGACGTGAAAATTATGGTAAATTAATTTGATGCATGTTTGCGCCCATTTCTTGTTATCGACACGGGGCGCGTTCGCCGTAGCGAAAGGATGACACGTGGCTCAATCTTCGAAGAACCAAGCAACCGCTTCCTCCGCAAAGGCCTCCGTGGGGGCTAAGAAGGCTCCTTCCGCGGACGCCGTACAGGAAGAGATGCTGGCCGACGAGGAGCTTATGGCCGACGCCGACGAGGACGTCGAGCCCGATATGACCGTGGCCGAGACGGCCAGCGAGGAAAAGCAGGAATCCAATATCAATGAGGACGGCGAGGAGGAGGACCTGCTCGAGGGCATTCCTGAGGAGGAGCTCAAGGCTGCTTCCGACGTCTCGTTGCCGAAGGTTCGCACGAAGAAGACGCGCTCGTCCGCTCGCAAGCGCAACGAAGCCGCCAACGTAACCATGCTCACCGGCGATCCGGTGCGCATGTATCTCAAGGAAATCGGCAAGGTTTCCCTGCTTACCGCCGCCGAAGAAATCGACCTCGCCATGAAGATCGAGGCCGGCGTTGCCGCCACGGCCGAACTCGACAAAGCCGAGGAAGAGGGTCGCGAACTCGATCGTCGCGAAAAGCGCCGCCTCGGCCGTATCGAGCAGGTTGGTCTCGATGCCAAGCAGCAGCTCATCGAGGCGAACTTGCGTCTGGTGGTTTCCATCGCCAAGCGCTACGTCGGTCGCGGCATGCTGTTCCTCGACCTTATCCAGGAAGGCAACCTCGGCCTTATCCGCGCCGTCGAGAAGTTCGATTACACCAAGGGCTTCAAATTCTCCACGTACGCAACCTGGTGGATTCGCCAGGCCATCACGCGCGCCATCGCCGACCAGGCCCGCACCATCCGTATCCCGGTGCATATGGTTGAAACCATCAACAAGCTCGTGCGCATTCAGCGCCAGCTTCTGCAGGAGCTCGGGCGCGAGCCAACGCCGGAGGAGATTGGCGAGAAAATGGATCTTACGGCCGAACGTGTCCGCGAGATCCAGAAAATCAGCCAGGAGCCAGTTTCACTCGAAACGCCCATTGGCGAAGAGGAGGATTCGCAGCTCGGCGACTTCATCGAGGACGACGCCGCCGTGGTCCCGCCCGACGCCGCCTCGTTCAGGATGCTGCAGGAGCAGCTTGCCAATGTGCTTGACGGGCTTGCTGAACGCGAGCGCAAGGTCATCAGCCTTCGATTCGGCTTGGAAGACGGCCACCCGCGTACGCTTGAGGAGGTCGGCCGCGAATTCGGCGTCACACGTGAGCGCATCCGCCAGATCGAGAGCAAGACGCTGGCCAAGCTTCGCCACCCCAGCCGTAGTTCGAAGCTGAAGGATTACCTGGAAGATTAAAGCAACGCATTCGACGCGGGTCTTTACGGCCCGCGTTTTCTTGCTGTCACGAAATTTGCGGAAAGGGCATTCATGTCTACCACCGAACATGCCGAATACGAATTTTTTGCCAGCTGCCTTGCCGGTCTGGAGCGCTTTCTCGCCGACGAGCTGCGCAGCCTTGGCGTGCGCCGCGTTCGCCCGCTTGGCGGCGGCGTTGCGTTTTTCGGCTCTGCGCAAGCCGGTTTGCGCGTTTGCCTCTGGTCAAGGTTGGCTTCCCGCGTAACGGTTGTCATCGCCCGCGTGAACGCCGGCGATGCGGCTTTGCTGTACGAGGGCGTGCGTCGTGTGGCCTGGCACGACGTCGTCGCAGCCGGCTCAACCATCGCCGTGCATGCGCATGGCACCAACGACGAGCTGCGCAACAGCCATTTCACCGAGCTTAAGGTCAAGGACGGTATTTGCGACGCCCTGCGCGAGCGCACGGGATCGCGACCCGACGTGGACAACGACAACCCCGACTGCTCCATTGACGTGCGTATCAGAGACGGGCGGGCGACGTTGTCGCTCGATCTTTCGGGCAGCTCCCTGTATCAACGGTCCTATCTCGAGCCCGGGGCTGGTCAGGATGCACCCCTTGACTGCGCCGTGGCGGCGGGCGTTTTGGCTCTGGCGGAATGGGGCGGCATGGCGCAAGGCGCCGCGCTGGTCGATCCCGCGTGCGGGGCGGGCTCGCTTGTCGTCGAGGCCGCCTGCCTCTCTTGCGACATGGCTCCCGGTCTTACCCGTAGCGCTTGGGGTTTCACCGGCTGGGCGGCATTTGACGAAGACGAATGGAATAGTATGCTTGACGAGGCTGACGCGCGCTTCGAGCGTGGCCTTGAGCTGGTTGCGGGCGAGGGCGCTGCGCAGGCGCGGGCGTCTGAGCGCCCTGATTTGGAGCGTGTGCGCATCATAGGCTTGACATCCTCTTCGCCCGCCATAGCTCGGGCGCGCGAGCGCGCCAAGCGAGCCGGTGTGCGCCTGGCGGTGAGCATCGAGGCTGGTGATGCGCAGAGCGCAGCAGAGGCCGTTACGCGCGCGTGCGCAGCTTCCGCACGGTTTGCCGTTGGACGCGAACGGGCTGACGGTGCCGGTTGCCCCTGCCTTATCGCGAGCGCTCTTCCGTTCGCCGACCGTATCCGCTCCGACGCGAGTGCGCAGGCGGACGCCGCGGCCTTCGTCAAGGCGTCGCAATCCGCCCCGCGCGATAGCGTCTTCGCCGTAAGCGGCGGCGTGGGGGTTCAAGGGCGCTTCGGTGCCGCCGCGGCCGATACGTTGCGATTCGGCCGCGGCCGCGTCAGCGTCGAGGCGCAGCTGTACCTGCAGCCGCCTGCGCGCATGACGATCATCACTGTTCCCGACAATGCCGGCGGAGCGGAGCGGCGCGTCGAGGCCTATGAGGAGACCTC
>CAVBAM010000127.1:0-4948 GCA_963593315.1 Candidatus Methanomethylophilaceae archaeon
TTCGATCGGGGTTTATCGGGCCAACTCCTTGTTTGCGCACATTATACGGGATGGCTCGCGCAAATGAAGTCAGGTATTCGCGGGCGGCCCCTACGCTTTCTCCGCTTGAATCAAGTCGATCATCTCTTGGCTGGAATGGACGTCGAGCTTTTGGTAGATGTGCTGGCGATGCGTGCTGACGGTGCTCTTCGACAGGTGCAGCTCCTCTTGGATGTATGCCAGGTTGCGGCCTTTCGCGAACAGCATCATGACCTCGGTTTCGCGTTCGGAAAGCCCGCAGCGCGCCGCCACGGCCAGGCATTTCCCGCTGAACTTGCGGCGGTTTTCGGTTGGCAGCAAATCCACTGCGAAGGCCAGGTCGCGCTCGGTGAACGCGGCCATCGCGCACAGCATCACCAGAAGCGTCGCCGCGATGGCGCAGGGGTATACCTCGGTCGGCCCGAAGCCCGTGCAGCGGACGACGAACCTTCCCGCCAGCATGCCGATGAGCGGGCCTGCCGCCCAGCCGGCCCGAACAAGGGCGAAGGTGCGCACGCAGGTTCCCAGATAGCGGTGGCACGTCCCGCAGATGAGTACCCAGGCCAAGATGCTGAAGCACTGGATGGCGGCCGCGTTGATGGCGTAGGGGATTACGGCTCCTATCTGGGGGTACAGCTGCGGAATGGGCAGCATCATGGCGCCGGCGGCGAGGAACAGCATTAGTGTGCGGTAGCAGATTTCGGGTGCGCGTGGGGTTTTCATGCTGACGAGCGCCAGCGTGATCAGAGTGGCGCCGAGGCCGATGATGAGCGCCGCGCCCGTCTGGATGATGGCGTAGTTGCCGTTGCCGGCACCCGCGATTCCCATTTGAATGTAGAGGGTGCGCGAAAGCTCGTTGGCACAGCCGACCATGGCGCAGCAGGCAGCCAGCGAAAAGGTGAGATGCTTGAGTTGCCGGCGGTCGTCGGCGGAGGTCGGCACGGCCTGCTCGGGAAGGGACCGCTCGGCGATGGCGGCCTTGCTTTTCTCGGTGTGCGCGCCCATGTCGCGCAGAAAGGCGCTGACGAGCGGCATGCTGACGGCGAACACGCACGACTCCATCGGCCCGAAGAACGAATACAGGCAGAACAGCGCCGACATGGCCAGGTAGCCCGCCGCCGCGATGGCCGCCGCTGCTTTCGCGGTGAACTTGCTAACCAGGATGCCGAATTGCATGAGGAACACGCCCGAGGCGGCGCCGGATACGAGCCCGGCCGCCAGGGTCGCCGCGAGCGCGGGCGGCGTGAGCGTGCCGGCGCTTTCAGTCGCAAGCGTGCCGGCCGCCGCAAGCAGCAGGGTGGAGGAGGCCATGAGGACGGAAGCGCCTGCGCGCGTCGGCGCCTTCACGATCCATTTTGCACAGCGGTCGTGGGTGGCGGCCACCGCCAGGAGCGTCGCCGTCAGCGCCACGATGGACACGAGGTACATCAAATCGAGCACTGCCTCGGCATCGTCTCCGACGATGTTCAAGCTTTGGAACGTCATCGGAACCCAGGCGAGCATGCATCCGAGCGCGAGCCCCGTGAGCGCCTCGGTGCGCCCGAGTGCTTCCCGCGCCTTCGATCTGCTCTCGTTGAGTATCTTCGCCGGCGATTTGTCGGTTGCCTTCCTTGCGGCAGCCCTCGATTGCTTCGTATCCCCCATACGTCCCCTCTTCTCGTCGGGCAAAAGTATAGAACGGACATGACGCCTGTGGCGGCGCGCATCGCCTTCCCTTATTATCCAACTTTCAGAATAGTGTGTATTTTCCCCAGGTCAACGGCATCGTGCTAGTGACATGATAGCGGAATTCCCGCCTCAACCATGCCACTGGCTGGATTTCAGCGCCCCCGTCTGCCCGCTATCGTCGGCTTCGTCGATCGCAGACGCGGCTTGTTCGTGAACAGCTTCGCCCCACTTCACCAGACGGGCGGCATTTCGCAAAACCGCGCTGCGGGAGAGGCCGACGCCGGGCGAGGGGCCCGGGCGGTCGGTGCAAGGGTGCGACGGCGCGCCGGACGAGGGCGGCCGCCGCAAAAGGAGAGAGGGACGCAAAAAGGGCGTTCCATGCAGAAAGGAGGATGCATGGGCAAACTCACGATCACGCGCCGTACCTTCGCGAAGATGGCTGCCGCGACCGCCGCCGCCGTCGGCGTTGCTGGTGGTGCCACGGCCGCTTTGGCCGCAACGGGCGAAAGCTCGCAGTCGGCCGGCGAGGTCAAGCGCATCCGCTCCATGTGCCGCGGCTGCGGCAAGATGGAATGCGGCGTGTGGGTGTACGTGCAGGACGGCAAGGTCATCCGCAGCGAGGGCGACGAGGCCGCCTTCCAGTCGATGGGCAACCATTGCTCGAAGGGCCAGGCGTCGCTGCAGGCCGCGTACCACCCCGATCGCCTGAAGTACCCCATGAAGCGCACGAACCCGAAGGATTCAAACGATCCGGGTTGGCAGCGCATCACCTGGGACGAGGCGATGGATACCATCGGCAGCAAGTTTTCCGAGCTGCAGTCCAAGTACGGCAACGAGACCTATTTCAGCATGGCCGGCACGTCGCGCATTTGGTCGATGGGTCCCTACAGCGCGCTGAAGCAGTGCTTCGTCAGCCCCAACGCCATCCAGGCGAACGAGATTTGCAAGGGCCCGCGCTTCTACGCCACCAAGCTCAACGACTACAACGCCTACAGTTGGATGGAGACCGTCGGCCGCCCGCGCGTGTACGTGCAGTGGGGCGGCGCGTCGGAGCTTTCGAACTACGACGACAGCTGCCGCACCACCGTCGACGTCGCCACGCGCGCCGACTACCACATCCTGGTCGACCCGCGCCAGACGAACCTGGGCAAGGAGGCCGACATCTGGCTGCCGCTGCGCCCCGGCACTGACGCCGCGATGGGCCTGGGCTGGATCAACGTCATCATCAACAAGGGCCTCTACGACGACCTGTACGTGCGCAAATGGATGAACGCGCCGATGCTGGTCGTCGAGGACAAGGATTGGGGGCCCTCCGTTTCCGATTCGCAGTCCACGCACGGTTCGAAGAAGAACCGCCTGCTCAAGCAGTCCGACATCGTCGAGGGCGGCTCGAACACCGCGTTCATGGTGTTGAACGAGGTCAATGGCGAGTTGACGTACTACGAGGCCAACGGCAAGTCCGTCGCGCAGTCCGTGACCGCCACGTCCGCGGCGAGCCTCGACCTGTCCGGTTCTTCCAACGGCAAGCTGCCGCATTGGGAAGGCGAGGACTGGTCGCCGGCGACCGCTGGGCGCACCGCCAAGCAGCACGGCCTGGACCTCACCGGCCAGGCGCAGGGCTTCGTCATCGACGCCACGCCGTTCATCGATGGGCTGTATCCGGCGCTGTACACCCCCGAAGGCGGGCTTGAGGTCACGCTCAAGGACGGCAAGAAGGTGCACTGCCGCACCGTATGGGAGCACCTGTGCGACCGCGTGGCGGAATACACGCCGGAGAAGGTCGCCGAGATCACCGGCTGCGACGCCGAGCTGATCGAGAAGGCCGCCACCATCTACGGCACGCGCCTGGATCCCTCGACCGGTTACGGCAACGGCGGCATCCAGTACATGCTGCCGCTCGAGCACAGCTGCAATTCCCTGCAGACCAACCGCACCATGGACATCCTGTGCGGCATCACCGGCAACATGGATATCCCGGGCGGCATGCGCGGCTCCACCGCCGGCTGGCCGTTCTTCGACTTGGCCATGACGCTGCCCTCCGCTGCCTCGGTCAAGGGAAGCCCCGACCAGTCCAAGATCATCGGTGGCGAGCAGTTCCCGATGCTGGCCGACGCGAAATGCAACCCGAGCTGGGCGGACGCCACGTCCATCTACAAGACCATCGAATCCGGCCAGCCGTACAAGCTTTCCTGCGGCATCGGTCAGACCGGCGACCATATGAACCAGTCGAACAGCGTGTTCGCCTACGAGCAGCTGAAGAAGTTGGACTTCTGGGTGTCGATCGATCTGTGGGAGACGCCGACCGTGGGCATCGCCGACATCGTTCTGCCGGCGGCGCACTGGATGGAGCTCGACTGCATCCGCAAGTCGCAGGGTTCCTCCGGCGCGTTCGGCGCGACGGTGAAGTGCGTCGAGCCGCCTGCGGAGGCCGAGCCCGACTTGAAGATCATCATGCGCATTTTCAAGGCCATGGGCCAGCCCTACTGCGACGGTGCGACCGACGACGAGAAGTGGCCTATCGACGACGCGGAGCGCGTGTGCAACAACATCGCGCTGGCCGGGTTCAAGATTCCCGAATGGGAAGACTACAAGGCCGCCTACCAGGAGCAGGGCCCTTGGGATTCCAAGGTTGAGAAGCCCGAAGCCTGGGGTACCTACCGCCGCTACGAGACCGGCTGGGCCACCACGTCGGACAGCCCCGCCGCCGTGCAGGCCGTCATGGACCATCCGCAGGGCTGGGACACTTCGACCGGCAAGCAGGAGATCTGGTCGACGGTCATCGACAACTACTACCCGGACGCCGACCAGGCCATCCCGACGTTCAAGGAAGCCCCGCACGGTCCGGTTGCCGACCCCGAGATCTTCGAGGACGACAACGCCTTCCTGGCAACCACCGGCCGCCGCATTCCGGTGTACTTCCACAACGAGCACCGTCAGTTGCCGTGGTGCCGCGAACTGTGGCCCGTGCCGCGTATCGAGATGAACCCCGAGGACGCCGCCCGCATCGGCGTTGATCAGGGCGAATGGGTGTGGATCGAGACCAACTTCAATGGCGAGCAGCATAAGATCCGCGAAGTGGTCGACCTGTACCACGGCATCTCGCCGGGCGTGGTGAACCTCGAGCATCAGTGGTGGTTCCCCGAGCTGAATCAGGCCGACAAGGGATTTACGTTGTGCGGTGTGAACTGTCTGCTGGACAAGGATGCCCAGGACCCGTTCATCGGCACGTCGAACCTGCGCGCGTACGGCGTGAAGGTGTACA
>CAVBAM010000128.1:0-4943 GCA_963593315.1 Candidatus Methanomethylophilaceae archaeon
GAGCTGCCCCAGTGCGTCGCCCAGTGCGGCTCGCGTGCCCGCTTCTTCGGCGATCTGGAGAAGGGCATCGACACCTTCGAGGCGCCGGCGCCCACACACGACAAGGCGACGCCCTACGAGGACATGCTGCATAACCGCACGACCCTCAAAGACTGGGTGGAGCCCTACACGGAAGACGACGTGTACCACCTCACCGACGTGGGCAACGGCCCGCACGTGTGCTATCTGCTTCGCGATCGCGAATGGCAAGGAAAGGAGTAAGACATGGAACTGCAATGGCCCCTTATCCTTTTCACCACCTTCGCGGCCTGGTGCGTGGGCGTCTTCGGCACCCAGAGCTACCTGGCGTTCAAGGGCGAAGGTAAGAAAAGCCAGCTTACCTGCTGGATCGTCGCCGCAGTGCTTTTGGTGATCTCGGGTATCTCGGTATTTCTGCACCTCGAGCACTGGGAGCGCATCTTCAACGGCTTCGGCCACATCACCTCCGGCATCACCCAGGAGCTCATCGCCATCGTGGTGCTCGGCGTCATCGCCATCATCTACCTGGCGTTCCTACGCCGCTCTGAAGACGGCGGCACGGTTCCGAAATGGGTTGCCGTCTGCGGCATCGCCATCTCGGTGATCCTCGACGTGGTGATGAGCCACTCCTACATGATGGACGCACGCCCGGCCTGGAACAACGTGGTCGAGATCCTGTCCATCCTCGGCGCCTCGTTCGTGCTCGGCCCCACCACGGTCGCCGTCATCGAGGACGTCAAGGAAGGCAAGACCAGCGCCAGCAACGTCGGCGCGAACCTCGTCGGCTCCATCGTGGCCGCGGTGACCTCCATCGGCTACATCATCGTCATGGCCGCGAGCAACAGCCAGTTCACCCAGATCGACTACTACATCGATCCGGTGCAGCCGACGGCCGGCATGGTCGATCTCAGCGCCATCTCGCCGTTCGGCGCACAGAGCCTGCCGTTGACCATCGTCACCATCATCTGCGCGCTCATCCCCGTCGCTTGCGCCTACATGGGCAAGAAGAAGGGTGGCAACTGGAAGCTGTGGGCGGGCGTGGGCCTCGTGGCCGCCGTCATCTGCTGCATCTGCCTGCGCGTGGTGTTCTACCAGATGGGTGCTTCGGTGTACGCCTTGTACACGCTCTAGCATCCGCAACGTAAAGCATCGAAGGGCGCGCGTTCTCCTTCCCTCCCTCCCCTTGCGCCCTAGGTGTATAAAGGCGCCGGACCGACAAGGCCCGGCGCCTTTTCTTTGCCTTTGAACGTTGGGCATGAAGAACTTCTCCATGCAGGTTGACGTTCGATGTAAGTCTGGTATAGTCCGTTATCGGTCTACTTAGTCCGATAACGGACTTTTCTTGTTGCAAAGGAGCTGTCATGACCATCGAATACCGCCCCATGAACATCGAAGATGCCGACCGGATCGGCACCATCCTCGCCGAAACCTGGCACGAGCTTGCCGAGGGAGACCTCGCGCGCCTGCACGGCGTCATCGACTTCGCCACCTACGCGCTGCGCCACACCTATTCGCAGGTTGCCGTGATGGACGGCGTCGTCCAGGGCGTGGTGCTCGCACGCGCGGGCATGCCGGATGCGTCCGATGTCAAGGCGTGGGAGGAGCTGCGCGATAGAGCCTACGCGCAGGCCGACGCCATCGACAAGGCCGCGACCGACGAGCTGCGCGACTTCCTCACCGCCGAATACGCCGCCGACGACGAGCTGCTTGCCGAATCGGGCTGCAACCCCGATTTCGAACTGGTGGTGTTCATCGTGTCGGCCGCGACGCGCGGTCACGGCGTAGGCTCCAAACTGCTCGCCGACGCACAGGCCTACCTCGCCCAAGCCGGCGGCGAGGCGGGCTACCTGTTCACCGACACCACCTGCACCTGGGAATACTACGAGCACCGCGGCATGACGCGCAGGGCCGAGCGCACCTACGACCCGGCGACGTCCATTCTTCCCGAGCAGATGTTCGTTTACGAGTTCGACACCGCCACGGCCTAAACGAACGACGAGCAGAATCGATGAGCGACAAGGTTATGGACGCGAGCAAGACGGCATACCCGCCCGACACGCCGCGCACGTCGAGGGAAGACGCGCAGAGCTCCTTCATGGAAGACGTTTACGGCCTGTCCCTGCGCCTGGACAAAGCCTACGCGAAGCTGGCCAGCCGTCATGGGGAAACCTACTACAACCTCTGGGCCATCGAGGAGCTGGGGCGGGCCGAGGAGGGCCTGACGCAAAAGGAGCTTGCGCGCCTGCTTTTCGCCCCGAAACAGACCGTAAGCTCGATTGTGGGCAGCTTGGAGCGGCGGGGCCTGGTGGAAACGCTGCCCAGCCCCACCGATAAGCGCTCGAAGGTGCACACGCTTACCGAAAAGGGTCGGCGCCTGTTTTGCGAAGCCGACGCCGACCAGGTTGCCGCCGAGGCGCGCTGCATCGAGCGCGTTGGGGACAAACGCATCGCGGACATGCTCGAGGCGATGTCGAGCATCATCGCCTGTATCGAGGAAAGCTTCAGCGAAGAAGGGAAGGAACAGCAATGAGCACGGCAACAAGCACGTCGACGAAGGACGAAAACCTCTCGCAAGGAAGCGTCACCGCCGTGTTTGCGGCGCTGCTCGTGGCCATGGTCATGGGCTCGCTCGACCAGACCATCGTCTCGACCGCGCTTCCGACCATCGTCGGCGAGCTCGGCGGCGTAGACCATATGCTATGGGTTACCACCGGGTATGTGCTCACGAGCACCATCGCCATGCCGCTGTACGGCAAGATAGGCGACGCCATCGGGCGCAAACCCCTGTTCATCGTCGCAGTGGCGCTCTTTTTGGCGGGATCGGTCGTCTGCGGGGCCGCGGGATCGATGGCCACGCTCATCGCGGGACGCGCCGTTGCCGGCTTGGGCGGTGGCGGGCTCATGGTTCTCTCGCAAGCCATCGTCGCCGACGTCGTGCCCGCTCGTAAGCGCGCGCTGTATCTCAACGTCATGGGAATCGGCTGGGCCCTGCCCATGATGATAGGCCCGCTTTTGGGCGGGCTGTTCACCGACCATTTGAGCTGGCGCTGGGCATTCTGGATCAACATCCCCTTAGCGGTACTGTCCATCGCGGTGGCGGCGAAGCTGCTGCCCCGCCCGAAGGCCGCCGGCACGCTCGCGAACTTCGACGCCGCCGGCACTGCGGCCATATCCGTCGCCATCTGCGGACTGACGCTGGTAACCTCTTGGGGCGGCACCACCTACGCCTGGAACAGCCCTATCACTATCGGGCTTGTCGTAGTGACTGTGGCTGCGCTGGTGCTGTTCGTGGTCGCCGAGCGGCGCGCAACCGACGCGCTCATGCCGCTCGAGCTCTTCCGCAACCGCAACTTCGTGCTCACCACGGTAGGCGGCTTCATTATCCTGTTCGCGATGATGGCCTCGCTTTCCTACCTGCCGACGTATTTCCAGATAGCGCACGGCATGTCGGCGACCTCGGCGGGCTACATGGAGCTGCCGATGGAGCTGACGTACTTCATCGCCTCGCTGGCCTCCGGCGCGCTCATCGCGAAGACGGGCCGCTATAAGAAGCTCATGGCGGCAAGCTTCGCCATTGCCCTGGCCGGCACGGCGTTCATCTGCACGATGAGCGCCGAAACCTCGCCGCTTGCCTGCTGCGCCTACTTAAGCATCATGGGATTCGGCTACGGACTGAGCTTCGAGGTGCTCGTGCTCATCGTGCAAAACGAGTTCCCCGCGTCCATCGTCGGCACGGCCACGAGCGCCACGAACTTCTTCCGCGAAATAGGCACGACGCTGGGGACCTCGGTGGCCGGCGCCATCTTCACCTCGGGCCTGGCAAGCCAGCTTGGCGCGCACCTGGCCGAGGCCGGCGGCATGGAAGCGCTCGGAGTGGACATGAACGAGCTGACGCCGGCCATCGTCCATGCGCTGCCGCAGGCGGTGCAAAGCGCGGTGGCCACCGCCTACAACGACGCGCTCATGCCCCTGTTCTGGCTGATGGTCCCCATGACCATCGCCGCCGCCGTCTGCATGCTCGCCCTCGACGAGAAGCCGCTGGCGGAAAAGCTGGAAGACGAAGGCGAAGACGCCTAGCGAAACAACGACGCGCCGCCGGCAAGCGCCCTTGCGGGGACACTCCCGCAAGGGCGCTTGTCATTAAGCCCTAACGAGCGCTTCCCCGCCTATCCTTCAAGAAGCTCGATCAAATCGTCGGTGGAAAGCGAGGCCAGGGAAACGCCGCTCGCGCCGATTACCTGGTCGGCGAGCTTGCTCTTCTCCTCCTGCAGGCGCAAGATGCGCTCCTCGATGGTGCCCTTCGCGATGACCTTCTGCACGCTGACCACGCGCGTCTGCCCGATGCGGTGCGCACGGTCGGTCGCCTGCTGCTGCGCCGCGGCGTTCCACCAGGGGTCGGCATGGATGACCACGCTCGCGCCCGTGAGATTCAATCCCGTGCCGCCGGCCTTCAGCGACACCAGAAACACCGGCACATCGTTTTCGTTGAACGTATCGACCAGCTTCACGCGCGCGGCCTTCGGGGTCGACCCCGTGATGGTGTAGTAGGGCGTGCCGGCTTCGTCAAGCTGCTCGGCGATAAGGTCAAGAAAGCTCGTGAACTGCGAGAACACGAGCGTCTTCTCGCCGCCCTCCATCGCCGATGCCACCAGCTCCATGATGGTGGAAAGCTTTGCGCCCCGGCCGTGGTAGTCCTCGAACAGAAGGCGCGGGTCGCAGCACAGCTGGCGCAGCTTTGTGAGCTCGGCGAGCACCTCGACGGTGGAAACCTCCTCGCCGCTCGCGCGCTTGACCGCTCGCTGCTTGCGCTCCGCACGCTGACGCGTCAACTGCTCGCGCAGGTGCTGTTCGTGGGCGGCATAGAGCTGGCGCTGCTTGCCCTCGAGCGGCGCGTACACCACGCTTTCCAGCTTCTCGGGCAAATC
>CAVBAM010000129.1:0-4928 GCA_963593315.1 Candidatus Methanomethylophilaceae archaeon
GTGGGAACCTGCAGCTCGATGCCGGTCTCGAAGGTGGCGGGCTTGGTGGTGTTGGTGGCGGTGTCGCCCTTGAAGCCCGGCTCGGTGTGCGTGCACTCGAGCTCGACGAACATCTGCGGCTCGATGCTGATCAGCTCTTCGCCGGCGTACAGCAGGCTGACCTCGTCGTTCTCCTTCAGCCACTTGGCCGTGTCGCCGACGGTGTCGTTCGGGATGCTCATCTGGTCGTAGGTGTTCGGGTCCATGAAGTAGAAGTCGGAACCGTCGTTGTACAGGTACTGCATCTTGCGGGTTTCCAGACGCACGGTGTCGAACTTCGTGCCGGCGTTGAAGGTGTAGTCGACCACGCGACCGGTCTTGATGTCGCGAAGCTTCGTGCGGACGAACGCGCCGCCCTTGCCCGGCTTGACGTGCTGGAACTCGACGATGGTGCACATCTTGTTGTTGTAGACGATGCACATGCCGTTCTTGAAATCGGCGGTAGAGATTGCCACTGGTGTTTCCTTTCGAACCTTGCTGGCGGCCCATGCCGCCCAAAAACGCAAACTGCTAGATTATAACCATCTCGTGCGTAGATTGCGTGAACACTTCGTATCCGTCCTCGGTCACCACGCCGAAATCCTCCAGGCGCATGCCGAATTCGCCTTCCAGATAGATGCCCGGCTCGACGGTGACCACGTTGCCGGCCTCAAGCGCCTTCTTGTTGCGCAACGACAGCACCGGCTCCTCGTGGATGTCGATGCCCACGCCGTGCCCAAGCCCGTGGCCCATCTTGCCGCCGAAACCGCCGGCCGCAAGCACGTCTTCGGCCATCTGATGCATGGCCGCGCCCGTGACGCCGGGTTTAATGGCGGCCTCCACCTGCTCGTTCGCCATGCGCAGCGTCGCGTAGGCGTCGCGCATCTTGGTGTTGGGCTCGCCTAAGAACACCGTGCGCGTCATGTCCGAGCAGTAGCCCAAGGCCCGCGCGCCGAAGTCCATCACGACGCACTCCCCCGCCTCGAGCACCTTCTCGCCCGGGATGGCGTGAGGGCTTGCGCCGTTGGCACCGCTGGCTACGATGGAGCTGAAGGCCAGGCCGGTTGCGCCGTGGCGCAGCATCCAGTCTTCCAGTTCCACCTGCACCTGTCGCTCGGTCATTCCGGGCTTCATATAGGTGCAGATGTAGCTGAAGGCCGCGTCGGTGATGGCCTGCGCCGCTTTCATGCGGGCAACCTCGGCGGGTTCCTTCACCGCGCGCAAGTTGCGGATGAAGTCGGAGGTTTCGCGCAGTTGCGGCGCCGCAGGGGCCTTCGCCAGCGCGCCCTCGAGCGCACGGAAATTCGCGAGCGTCATCGAGTCCTCGATGCCGAGGACGATGGAGGCGGCGGGAGCCGCGGATGCGGAGGCGTCAGCCGGGGCGGACGTCGCCCCCGCCGGCGCGCTCGCGTGGCGCGCGACGAACACGTCTGCGAGCCACTTGCCGTGGGCGGCGCGCGCGTCGTCGACGGCCACAACCCCTTCGCCAGCTGCAGCTTTGCGAGCCGCGCCGCTGTAACGGGAATCGGTATGCAGCACCGCGTCGTGCGGCGTCACCAAAAGCGCGTGGGCCTGTTCGTCGTCGAACACGTCGTCGAAGGCGGTCAGCCACGCGATATTAGAGGTGTCGCGCACGAAGAAGGTGCGGATGCCAGCTGCCTCGCTTGCCTTGCGCAAGCGGGCGAGGCGGCCAGCGGCGTTCGCCTTGGTGCTACTCATCGAGAAGGCCACGACCTGCGATGATGACCTCGCCGGGCTGGTAGCGCTTCTCGAACGCCTCGCCCAGATGGCCCTCAAAGTCGCCTTCCAACAGGATGTCGAGGGCGTCGCAATAGCCCTTGAAACCGCGGCCCTTGACCTGCGCGACGCACGCCGGGGCGACCACGGAAATGTGGCGGAACGGCTCGCGGTCGTCGACGTTGGAGATGTGCACCTCGACGCAGGGAGTGCTCACGCTGCCGAGCGCGTCGCGCAGGGCGTAGGAGTAATGCGTGTGCGCGCCGGGATTGTAGACGATGCCGTCGCAGGTGCCGTGCGTGGCGTGGATTTTCTCGACCAGTTCGCCCTCGTGGTTGGACTGGAAGCACTCGACCTCGCAGTCGTGCTCCTTACCGTAGGCGGTGAACATCTCGTGCAGGGATGCAAGCGTGTTGCTGCCGTAGATGCCGGGCTCACGGATGCCGAGCATGTTCAGGTTCGGGCCGTTCATCAGCAGAATCTTCTTCATGGGGTTTCCTCCTGTGAGATTGAAGGGATCAGATACTGCAGGCCATTGTACGACCAAGGGCCCGCAACGGGAACGGACAGCCCCCGAAAGATGGCGAAACTGCTGTGGCAGCGGGCATGGCTCGCTTGGAGGTCCCGCGCCCCAGCCCCAGCACGCACTTGGCAGCCCCGCATTCGGTTCGTCCCCACCTTGAGCCGCCGACGCCCTCTCTTCGCTTGGCCCTTGGCTCTTGCCGCCCTACGCCACCGCGCCCAACCCCGCCCGAGCCTGAACCCCTGCCGCCTAAGTCCGCGCACGCAAATTGTTCGAATTCTGCCAACTTTTCGAAATCGAGGGGAAACGAGAGAGGGTTGATGGCTCGTATCGACCCGTTTTCACCAAGACGGAGGTAGCGAACGAAGATATTATCGTAACGAACGCATTTATCCTCAGGCAACACTCCCCACAAGACGCGCCGCCACCCTCCAAAAGCAGCAATATTTCCCCTCGATCTCAATTTCTTGGCAGAAATCAGCACAACCCCATGCGCAACATCAGGGACGGCAACGGCAACACCCCCGGCGTGAGTTTGGTCCGATGGCGGGCACTAACCAATCGCCCGATTCCTCAGCTGGCAACTGAGGAATCGGGGCAGCCCCTTCCCTAGACTTATTTGCTGTGGAAGCGAAACAGCCTTGTGAGAAGGAGGAACGTATGGATTGGGAAGAAGCGGGAAAGCCGAACAGCCAGCAGGTGCCTGGCGGAAACGGCGGCGCGGGCGTGCCGAAAACCACATCAAAGGGAAAGAACACCAAGCGCACGGTTTTGATCATCTTGGCCGTGATCGTAGTGCTCGGATTGATCGGAGGCTTGTCACGCTGCGGCAAGTCGTCGAAGACCTACGAGTCATGGCCGACCACGGGACTTGCAACAATGCTGCCCAATCCCGATAGCAGCAAAATCGACGTGACGAGCAACAGCGACAAGAGCCTATCCGTGTCAGTAGATGACTACACGAGCTCTCAGTTCGAGCAATACATCGAAGCCTGCAAGCAAAAGGGCTTCACGGTGGACGCCGAGAAAACCTCCAGCGGATTCGAAGCGTATGCCGAATCGGGCGAGCATCTCAGCCTAAGCTTCTACACGGACTCGATGAGAATCGCGCTTGACGCCGCCGTCGCCCTCGACACCATCGCCTGGCCGACGTCCGGCCCGGGAGCCGCGCTGCCGAAACCCGCTTCCGACAAGGGAAGCATCACGACGAACAGCTCGTCCACCTTTAGCGTGACGGTCGGCAACACGTCCAAGCAGGATTTCAGCGCGTACGCGGATGCCGTATCCGCAGCTGGATTCAACGTTGATTTCAGCAAAACCGATACGAGCTTCAGTGCCAAAAACGCAGATGGGGCTTCGGTCCACATCCAATACGAAGGCAACAATCTCATGAAGGTAAACGCATACGCGGCAAAGGATTCCGCAAGCTCGACCTCGAGCACGACCGAGACCAAGAAGGAAACCGCGACGGAAACAAAGACCGAAACGCCGGCGACCAAGACGACGACCGACACCGCGTCTTCGAACGGCGTGACACCAGCGTTCAAGGAAATGATGGACAGCTACGAGTCCATCATGAACAAATACTGCGACTTCATGGAGAAGTACACCAGCTCCAGCGACACCGCCGCGATGCTCGCCGACTATTCCAAGATCATGGCTGAATACGCCGAATGGACCGGCAAGATCGAGGCAGTCGATGAGTCGACGCTTTCGGAAGCCGACAACGCCTACTACCTGGAAGTGACCGCCCGCGTCACGCAGCGCCTATCGGAGGTTGCAGCTTAACGGAGCGCAGTCCTTAGATCCGCTGATTTTTCAAGCGCACATTCAAAGGGGTTGGGGTTCAAACGAACCGCCAACCCCTTTGCCATTGATGGCCGCAGAATCTAAAACCCAACGGCGCAATACGAAAGCCCTCGTTCTTTTTCCAACATATCAAGAACCTGGTCAGGCGAAAAAACCGACATCGACGCCTTTTCGAACCCCTTCGGATCGCGCGTGACGATCGCATCGGCCTTCACTTTCTCCGCCGCAACCGAAATGAGGCAATCCTCGAAGTCACCCCAATCAAGCTCTGCCGAATGCTTGATATCATCGGAATCAATCGAACAGACGTCGATAAGCTCGAAACTTTTCAAGAACGCTCGTTGGAGCTTCTGGGGGTCAACATGTCTGCTCGCAACATAAAAGATGTCGGTGTATGATTTCGCGCTCGACCACAGCTGCACATCATTGAAAATCCTGGCCATAAGCAGCTTCGAAACGCTGCCAAAATACGGTTGCCGACGAAGGTAATAGTCGCTCAGGATATTCGTATCAAGCAAGAGCTTCATAGTCGGCAAACCTTCCTGCAGCGATTTCCTCTTTGTACGAAACGCTTAAATCGGAATCGTCTACTTCGAAGGATGTCGCAGCGATAAATTCCTGCAGATAGGAACGTTGCTCTTCGGAAAGCACGCGCTCATTTGTCCCCCGCTTTCCGCCGCTGCGCACACCGGGGAGCTCGTTCTCGGCAAGGAGATACCTGAAGGCGGCATTGATGAGATCGGTTGTTGAGGCGCCCAGAGACCGAAGCTTCTTGTCGGCCTGCTTTTTGATTTCGATCGGCACGCGCGCCGAAACAGTAGTATCCATCGATCCCCCTTTC
>CAVBAM010000130.1:0-4927 GCA_963593315.1 Candidatus Methanomethylophilaceae archaeon
GTCGATGACCATGACCGCGGCGTCGGCGGCCATGAGTGTACGGTACGTGTCTTCGGAAAAGTCCTGGTGGCCGGGGGTGTCGAGAATGTTGACGCACTTGCCGGCGTAGTTGAACTGCAGCACCGACGACGTGACGGAGATGCCGCGCTCCTTTTCGATGTCCATCCAGTCGGACACGGCGTGCTTGGCTGACGCCTTGCCTTTGACCGAGCCGGCGGTTTGGATGCTGCCTGAATACAGCAACAGTTTCTCGGTGAGGGTGGTTTTGCCGGCGTCGGGGTGCGAGATGATCGCGAACGTGCGACGCGAGGATATTTCGTCTGAAATCGAAGGCATGCGTGCTGCTCTTTCCGTTTCCTGCCGGCTGGGCACCGAGGGCGCGGCCGGCAAGGTGTTTGATTGCGGGGTTTGTTCGGTTCGCCTGCGTTTTTGCGCAAGCTTAGTAATTGTAGCTGCAAGCGCCCGCCGCGTCGATGCCCACCGCGAAGAACACGTCAACCCGCCATGAGGGGTCTAGGGCGAAAGTCGCTTTGGATTATATTCAGGCATGGTACCCTAAATACAGAAGGGAAGATACATGCGGCGCCGCGAACCGTTTCGCGGCGCCGCATGTATCCCGGGGCGACAAACACGGGGAAGGGGCATTGCGTATGAAGGTTCTGCATGTGGCCGATTTGCATGTCGGGAAGCGCGTGAACGGGTTCTCGCTTTTGGAAGACCAGCGGCACATTCTTGGCCAGATACTCGACATCGCCAAGGAACACCAGGTGGACGCGCTGCTCATTGCCGGCGACATCTACGACAAGGCCGCCCCTTCCGCCGAAGCCGTGACGCTGTTCGACGAGTTCCTCACGCGCGCGGTGGGTGCCGGGTTGCGCGTTTTGGCCGTGCCGGGCAACCACGACTCGTCCGAGCGCATCGCCTATGCGCAGCGATTGCTGTCCCACCAGGGGGTTTCGTTCCCGCCGGTGTACGCCGGGCAGATCGAGCGCGTGGTGCTGGAAGACGAATTCGGCGACGTTGTCTTTTGGCTGCTGCCCTTCTTGAAGCCCGGCGACGTGCGGCGACACTTCCCGGATGCCGAAATAGGGGACAGCTACGGCAAGGCGCTTGAGGTGGCGCTTTCCGCCTGCGCTATCGATGCCGGCCAGCGCAATGTCGTGCTGTCGCATCAGCTGGTCACGGCATTCGGGACTTCGCCCGAGCGCGCTGACGACGAAATCAAGCTCGGCGGCTTGGACAACGTCGATTTCGGCGTGTACGACCGGTTCGACTACGTCGCCTTAGGGCACGTGCATCGCCCGCAGCGCGTGGGGCGCGACACGGTGCGCTATTCCGGATCGCCGTTGAAATATTCGTTCAGCGAAGCGCGTTACGACAAGAGCGCCGTACTGGTGGAAATCGGTGTAAAACCTGATGGCGCTGAAGTCGGGGAATGCGTGAACATACAGCTGGTTCCGCTTGAGCCCCTGCATGACCTGCGCGAGGTGCGCTGTTCGCTGGCCGAAGCCGTCGCCGGCGGGTCCGCCGAGGCTCCCGATCTGGACTACGTGCACATCACGCTGACGGACGAGAAGCCGCAGCTTGACGCCATGGCGCGGGTGCGCGACGCGTTCCCGAACGTGATGGCGCTCGATTACGAGTTCGCCACGGCGCTCGTCCCGCGCACCGAGGCGCGCGCGGCGCTCGACCCCGACGAGATGGACATTATCTCGCTATTCAAGTCGTTCTACGAAGAGCAGACCGGCGGCTCCGTCAACGACGAGCAGGAGAAGCTTCTGCGGGAATTCGCCTACGGTCATGGCGGCGCGCCCGCGAATGAGGGCGATTCGGACGACATGCCGGCCGACGAAGGGGGCGCGCCGGCCGGGCCGCCCGAAGCCAGCCAACAGGAAGGGGGCGATGCCCTATGAGGCCGCTTTCCTTGACGCTTTCAGCATTCGGCCCCTACGCGGGACAAACCGTCATCGACTTCACCCAGCTGGGAGTTGCAGGCGTGTACCTGGTCTGCGGCGACACCGGCGCGGGCAAGACCATGATCTTCGACGCCCTTTCGTTCGCGTTGTTTGGCGAAGCGAGCGGCAATAGCAAAAACGGCGCCCGCTCCACGTCCACCCTGCGCAGCGATTTCGCCGCGCCCGACGCCAGCACCTATGTTGAGCTGGCGTTTTCGTATCGCGGCGAAACCTACACGGTCAAGCGCAACCCGGACTACGATCGGGCCAAGAAGCGCGGCGAGGGCTTCACGCACCAGCCGTCCAACGCCGAGCTTACGCTGCCCGACGGCAGCTGCATCGCCGGGACGCGCGCCGTCAACGCGCGCATCGAGGAACTGCTCGGCATCGACGCGGGGCAGTTCAAGCAAATCGTCATGCTCGCGCAGGGCGAGTTCCGCACCCTACTCACGGCCGACACGGCAACGCGCGAGACCATCTTCCGCAAGCTGTTCGGCACGCAGCGCTTCGAGGAGTTGCAGAAGAAGCTCGGCGAGGCCGCGCGCAAGCTGGAGCGCGAAAACGACCAGCTGAAAACCGAAATTGCAGCCATCGCCGGCCAGGTCTCTTTCCCGGCCGGCGACTCGCGCGCGCAAGACCTTGCCGAGAAACTGCACGAGGGCGCGCGCATGGGCGAGTGGCTGCTTAAGGCGCTCGGCGAATGCATCGCCGCGGACGAGCCGGCTTGCAACGAGCTTGAGGCGACCGTTGATGCGCTGCGCAAGGGCTGGGCGGACGCGAAGGCGACGCTTTCCCAGGCCGCGCAGAAACCTGAGTTTGAAAAGCAGCGGAACGAGCTTGCAGCCGAGCTCGGTGCCCTTGACGAGGCTCTTCCGAAGTTGCAGGAAGCGTTCGAGGCGCACTGCGCGCGCGATGGGGAATACCAGGCCGCCGCTGCGCGAGCCGCCGTCATCGAGGGGACGCTACCGAAGTATCAGGAGCTGCGGCGCGCGCAATCCGAGTCCAAAGCCGCCGCCGAGCAATTGCGCAGGGCGCAGGAGCAGCAGACCGCCGCGCAAGCGGAGCTTACCCGCGCCGAGGCCGCCGTCAAGGATATCAAGCCGCGCCGCGACAAGCTGCAGGGCGCCGACGTGCGCCTGGCGCAGGCGCAGGCCGAGCTCAAGGAAGCCGAACGTACGGTTGCGGCGGCGCGCGATGCGCTTTCCAAGCATGCGAACCTTACGAGGGCGGCGGCTGCAGCCCAGGCGCCGTATGCGAAGAAGGTCGCCGAGCTGGCCGAGGCCGAGCGCGCGCACGAGCGGGACAACGCGGCTTTCCAACAGCTGCAGCGGGCGCAACGCGCAGGCCGGGCGGGCGTTCTCGCGCTGGAGTTGCAAGCCGGCGAGCCGTGCCCGGTATGCGGCTCGCTCGACCACCCCGCACCGGCGACGGAGGTGGCCAACGTGCCCACCGACGCGCAGATCGATGCGGCCGACGCCGCGCAGAGGCGTTCGCGCGAGGCGGCCGACGCCTGCTCGCTTGCTGCCGCGCGCCTGAAGGCGACGCTCGACGAGCGGCAGGCGGCGCTCGCGGAATTCGAATCGGCGTCGGGCGACGAAGCGGCGCTTGAAACCGCCCTCGCCGCGGCACGCGATGCACACGCGGTCGCGCAAACGCACGCCAACAACGCGCAGGCGGCGGCGCGGGAATTCGCCGAGCTGGGCA
The DNA here is from genome assembly GCA_963593315.1 of Candidatus Methanomethylophilaceae archaeon. Classification (GTDB taxonomy): domain Bacteria; phylum Actinomycetota; class Coriobacteriia; order Coriobacteriales; family Eggerthellaceae; genus Senegalimassilia. The sequence continues at coordinate 3,660 of CAVBAM010000130.1, forward strand.
GGCAGCTCGACGGCGCCCTCGCTCGGCAGCAGAGCGCCGATGCCGCATCCCGCACGGCTGAGACAGCGGCTCACCAGGCACAACAGCGCGCATCCGTTGCCGAAGCCTCGCTCAAGCAGCTGCTCGGCGACCTGGAATTCCCCTCGTTCGAAGCCGCCCAAGCCGAGGCCCGCGCCCAGCGCGCCGCTGCCGATGCCCTCAAGCGCGCCCGCGACGAGGCCGAGCGCGCCGTGGCCGCGAACAAGGCCGACCGCGCAACCAAGCAGCAGCTCCTCGAAGAGAAGCGCAAGCAGCTGGCGGCGCTTCCCGAAATCGACCTTGCGGCCGCGCAAGCCAAGCTGGCAGACCTCGAACGGCAAGGCGGGCAGGCCTCGCAGGAGCTTTCGGCCGTCAAGGTGCGCCTGCAAACGAACAAGCGCTGCCACGAATGGCTTGGCGCGGCGCTGCGGCGTGCGGGCGACGTGGACCGCCGCTGGGGTGACGTGAAGGATTTGGCCGACGTTGCGGCCGGCACGCGTACCGGCGCGGCGAAGGTCCGCTTCGAGGCCTATGTGCAGGCCATCTACTTCGATCGTGTCATCGCGGCGGCCAACGAGCGCCTGCGCATGCTTACCAGCGGGCAGTTCGAGCTCGTGCGCGCCGACGGCGGCTCGGGCAACGCGAAGGCGGGGCTGGGGCTCTACGTCATCGACAGCTTCACCGGGCGGGCGCGCGACGCATCGTCGCTTTCGGGCGGCGAGTCGTTCGAGGCATCGCTGTGCCTGGCGCTGGGGCTTTCCGATGTGGTGCAGGAACACGCCGGCGGCCTGGAGTTCGACACCATGTTCGTGGACGAGGGCTTCGGATCGCTCGACCAGGCGGCGCTCGGCGGCGCCATCAGCCTGCTGTCCGACCTTTCCGGCGGCACAAAGCTCGTGGGCATCATCAGCCACGTCGAGGACCTGAAGGCGAACATCGCGAAGAAGATCGTCGTGAAGAAGACCCGCTCCGGCTCAACGGCGCACGTGGAAGCGTAGCGCGGCCGGCGGTTGCATGTCAGGCGTTGGGGCGACGCAGCCCGCCCCGGCCGATCATCTATTGCGCCCGCAGAACCGAAACGGCATCCTTCCTGCTGATCGCGATTGTTGGGATGAGATACCCGAGAACCATCGTGACGACTCCCAGCGCCAAAAGACAAGCCACGTGCCAGGGCTCGAAAACCATGAGATTGAAGCCGATGCTTGCCGTCGTCGACGAATTGATCGGCGCGCTTATAAGGGCGGCTATTC
>CAVBAM010000131.1:0-4923 GCA_963593315.1 Candidatus Methanomethylophilaceae archaeon
CGCGCCTACGGCGCTCTCTAATAAGGGTTGAGCTTTCGCTCAACCCTACGAGGTTATGCTGCAAGATTAAGACTCTCACCAGGTGTTTCGTCAACCCCGTTCGCAAGAAACCTCGGGTATGGACGTAGGTGCGAGCGACAGCTCGCACAGTATTAGGTCAGCGCCCGCAGGGCGCGTCACATATTTGCGCGCGAAGCGCGCCTTTATAGGAACTTCGTCAAGCGAGGAAAACGCGCAAAATGGCATTACCTTCTCTTTACATTTCTTTGACCCCTTTGTCCTTCAAAAGATACAATATGACATTCATGGGCATTGCTCATAACCTGCTAGGATGTTACCTTTAGCAATCTTTTATGTAAGGAGGCGAAACATGGTCGAATGGTCGTTGCTGTCGGAGTATTTGGCGCTCGCCCTCATCGTCGTCGTCATGCTGTTCTTCCGCGACAAGCAACAGGCCCTGACGCCGCGCCGCCGCCTGTTCTGGACGTCGCTGTGGCTATCGTTCGCCGGCATCGTCGTGAACATCCTCACCGTCGCGTTCAACGAATACACGGCCTTTATCCCCCGCCCGCTCAACATTGCGGTCAACACGGCGTATTTCGTCATTTCCATCACCATGTGCTCGGCCATCATCTACTACCTCGTCGTGCGCATGCTGGAATTCGTGCAGGACGACAGGCATCGCAAGGCCGCGCTCGTCGTCATCTGCGCCGAAACCGCCGTGTTCATGCTGCTCATCATCGCGAACCTGTTCACCGGCTGCCTGTTCTACTTCGACGATGCCGGCAGCTATCACCGCGGCCCGCTCAACTCTGCCATGTACCTTGCGCCCGCTTCCTATGTGGTTCTCTTCCTGGTCAGCTACGTCATCAACCGCCAAAGCGTCAGCCAGGCCTCGACGCGCATCATCCGCGTGACGCCCATTCTGGTCAGCTTCCTGGTGGTGCTGCAGGTGATGTACCCAAATCAGTTACTCAACGGAACCATGGCCGCCTACGTCAACCTGGTGGCGTTTCTCAGCTACCAATGCAGCCGCGTGGACCGCGATCCGCTCACCGGCGCGGCCAACCGCCTGAGCTTCCTCAACGAGCTGCCGCTGCGCACCGCAAACGGCAGCCACTGCCAGATCATCGCCGTGTCGCTGCGCCAGTTCTCCAGCATCAACGAAGTGCACGGCCAGCGCGGCGGCGACGCGCTGCTGTTCCGCATCGCCGAGGCGCTGCGCCTGGAAGCCCAGGGCGGTCACGTGTACCGCTACAACAACGTCGAATTCCTGCTGCTGTTCCCCGGCGGCACCGAGCAGGAGAACACGTTTCGGCTCAAGCGCGTCACCGACAGCATGTGCCGCTCGTGGCAGCTGGGCGAATCGGTGGTGAACGTGCCCACCTGCATCGCCGAGCTAAGCCTTGCCGGGCAGAATTGGAGCACCGAGCAGATTCTCAGCTACCTGGACTACGCCATGCAGCTGGCGAAGGACGAGGCGCGCTCGGTCGTGCGCTTCGACGCCGAGACCGCGGCTCGCTACGTGCGCGAGGAACATGTGCTGCGCACCATGAAGAGCGCGCTTAGCGAAGGCGGGTTCACGGTGTTCTACCAGCCTGTGTACTTCCGCGATTCGCGGCGCTTCCAAACGGCCGAGGCGCTTATCCGCCTGCAGGCCGGCGGCGAGTTCATTTCGCCCGCTGAGTTCATCCCCATCGCCGAGCGCACCGGGCTTATTGACGAACTCAGCTGGGTGGTGCTGGAGGACACCTGCCGCATGCTGGGCAGCGGACGGCTGCCCGAGCTGGATTCCGTGTCGGTGAACCTGTCCATCGGGCAGCTGACGCAACGCGGGCTGGCGGAGCGCATCGGCGACCTGCTGTCGAAATACGGCGTCGCCCCCTCCCGCCTGAAAATCGAGATCACGGAACGCGCCATGGCCGAGGACGAAGCAGCCGCGCGCCGCGCCATGGAGGAGTTGCAGCGCCGGGGAATCGGTTTCTACCTGGACGACTTCGGCACCGGGTATTCCAACTTCTCCAGCGTGCTGAGCCTGCCGTTCGAAACCATCAAGCTGGACCGCAGCCTGGTGAGCGGGCTTGCCGACAACCCGAAGTCGCGCCTGATGGTAGGGGCGCTGGTGCCGTTCTTCCATAAGCTGGGGCACAGCATTGTAGCCGAGGGCATCGAGGAGAGCACCGTGGCCGACATCGCCTTCGACTTCGGCGTGGACCGCATCCAAGGCTTCTACTACGCGCGCCCCATGCCGGAGGACGAGCTGGTGAAGCTGTTCAGCGAGCAGGAAGCCGGGAACTAGCGCTAAAACGTAATCCCCAGCGCGGTGATGATCAGGCCCCATGCGGCGCCGGTCGCCCACAGGGCGGCCAGGATCTGCAGGTTCTGCACCGGGCGGCGGTTCGTGCGAATGAGCACCAGCAGGCCCACGCCCGCCGACACCAGAAGGCCGGCCATCATGGCGCCCGCGCCGAGCGCGCCGTCCACGTAAAGCTGCGCGATGACCACACTGGCCGCACAGTTCGGGATGAGCCCGACCAGCGCCGACCCCAACACCGACAGCACCGGGTTCGAGCCGAGAGCGGCCGCCAGGGCGTCTTCGCCCACCAGTTCCATCATGCCGTCGAGCACCAGCGTGACCAGGAAGATAAACACCGTCACCTGCACCGTATGCACCAGCGCGCTGCGCCAGATGCTGCCGTGCTCGTGATGATGCTCGTGGTCGGCATCGTGCTCGAAGTCGTAGGCGAGCTCGGGGTTGCTTTCGCAGGCGTGGCAATCGCCGTTGCAATGGCAATGGTCGTGCTCGCACAGCTCATGAATGCGCAGCTTCTCCTTGTCGCGACGGGCTAGGCGCAGGCCGGCATCGACCAAGAAGCCCATCACCATGCCGATGACCAGCTTCACGCCGAGGATTTTCAGGATGGTTGTCGGGTCCACCTGTTCGGCAATGAAGATGGGCAGCATTTCATCCGACGTAGCGAGGAACACGGCGAACAGCGTGCCCAGCGTGACGACGCGGCCCGCCCACAGCGTGGCTGCGGCCGCCGAGAACCCGCACTGCGGCACAATACCCACCAGCGCGCCTACAACGGGGCCTGCCGCTCCAGCGCGACGTACGGCTTCCTCGGCCCGGCCACCGGCCTTGTGTTCCAGCCATTCCATCGCCAAATACGTAAGCAGCAGGAACGGTACGAGATACAACGTATCCTTAACCGCATCGGCCAGGATATCTTCTATGAGAGGCATAATGTTTTCCATGGTGTTCACTGTACAGAACGCGTCAAGTACTTTGTGAAGGAATAGCGAAGAGGGGGCTGTCCCTTATGCGGAGGCTCGCACTTGTGCAGATCGCCCTTTAAGCGGCAGCTAGCGCCATAATTCGATATTCCCTATCGCAAATAATGGCACGTTCGTCATCCACTCCTGTTCACGGTATCCCGAAGAGGAGAATCGACGTGCACGAACATCCGGATGCTTATCCTTGAACGCGCGAAGGCTTTTCGCCTGAAGATTTTCCTCGGCCTTCACCTCGATTGCGTATGTCGCACCGTTACTCTGGGTCAGAAAATCCAATTCCCCACGCGAGTTTTCCGCCGACCAATAGTACGGCGTCATTCCACAATCACCCACAAGCTGCTGGCATACGAACTGCTCAGCTAAAGCACCTTTAAACTCGGTAAACATAGCGTTGCCGTCAGCAATGCTCGCATGGTCAAGACCGCTCATCGCCCCAAGCAACCCCACGTCAAGCAGGAATACCTTGAATGCTTTGTGGTCGACGTAAGCGGAAAGGGGCATGCCAGGTTTCGAGACCCGTGACGCTCGGCAAATCAAACCCGCTTGTGCAAGCCAAATTAACGCTTCCTCGAAATCCTTCGCGCGGGCACCCTCTCGCACTCTCCCGAACACGAATTTCTTGTTCTCTTGCGAAAGATGAGCTGGAATGGAATGCCAAACCTCAAGCATCCTTGGGTACAAGCGAGGCGGAACATGCTTAGCGAAATCTCTTTCGTAGTCCTCGATAATTTGCTCCTGCATAGCACGCACATATTGAAGATCGCCGTTTTCCGCATATGAGTCGACAACGGCAGGCATGCCTCCGACCACGCAGTACCGTTTAAGCGCTAGAGCAGCACGATCCCTAAAAGCGTTTATAGATGCCGAATCTCCGCCGTTGATCAGGTCGCAAAGCAACTCATCCCCCGTTGCATCAAGGAATTCGCGAAAATGAAGCGGATACAGGTCGAGCGTGTCAACCTTGCCAACCGGATACCCGGTGCCCTCGTTTGCCGAAACGCCCAGGAGCGAACCGGCAGCGGCTACCGCAAGTTCGGGAAGATCTTCGCAAAAGTACTTCAGCGAAGTAATCGCTTTAGGGACCGACTGTATCTCATCAAGAATCAGAAGCGTCGTGCGAGGCTCTATGCGCACGCCCGTTAACAACGATAGGCCGTTGACTATGCGGCTTATATTGAAATCCGTGTCGAATAGCGCTGCTGCCGCTGAGTTGGAATCCAGGCTTACATATGCACATTTCTCGAAATGCTTGCTGCCGAATTCCCTGAGAAGCCAGGTTTTGCCAACTTGCCGCGCTCCATTAAGAATCAACGGCTTGCGCCGAGCTGAATTTTTCCAACGTACGAGGTCATCCATTGCGTAGCGCTTCATGCGATTTCCCCCTTAGATAAACTCGTCCTTAAAAGTGTGGTTTCTCACATTTTTAAGGACTACTTTTTGTAAATTTTAACACTTTTAAGGACGAGTTTGGAATAGGCCAATGAGACACGCTGTGAATCCCAAGATCGATAAGCCTCTATTGATGCCCAGCGCACAAAAAGTTGGCCCCATTAACGGAAGGATATCGTGATTAGCTTCCGTTGGTATTCACGCTAACGGAAGAATATCACGTTTTGCTTCCGTTAG
>CAVBAM010000132.1:0-4906 GCA_963593315.1 Candidatus Methanomethylophilaceae archaeon
CCGCCGATGTCTAAGATGAACTCCACGCCGGGCAGCATCTCCTGCGAGCCGCGCAGGTGCGCCACCGTCTCGATCTCGCCGGAATCAACGCGCAAAGCCTCCAACAGCAAATGCTCGCCGTAACCGGTGACGGTCGAATGCCCGATGGTCACCAGCGCGCCTCCCGCCTCATCACAAGGCAGCTCTCGGTACAACTTTGCCACGGCGGCCTTCGCGCAGCCGAGCACGTCGCCCTTGTTGGAAACGTAGTGGCTCCACAAAAGCTCGCCGTCGCGCCCGATGAGCGCGGCCTTGAACGTGGTGGAACCGGCGTCGATGCCCAGAAACGCTTCGCCCCGATAGCTGGCCAAATCCCCGCGACGCACGCGCTCGGAAGCATGGCGGTCGTTGAACTCGGCAAGCTCGACCTCGTCGGCGAACAGCGGGGGCAGGCGCACGACCTCCGAGCCCTGCACATCGCCGAGGTTCTTCAAGCGCTCAAGCACGTCGTCGAGCTTCTCGGCCTTCACCGTGGCGCTCGCCGCGCCGGCAATGGCGCAGCCGCCGGCCACGAACAGATGGGCGTTGCTCGGGACGATGCGATGCTCCTCGTCGAGGTTCAGCGTTTCGTAGAAGCGTTTGCGCAGCTCGGGCAAGTACTGCAGAGGGCCGCCCAAAAACGCGACGTAGCCGCGGATGGGACGCCCGCACGCCAGGCCGGAAATGGTCTGCGTCACCACGGACTGGAAGATGGACGCGGCGATGTCCTCGCGGCGCGCGCCTTCGTTGAGCAGCGGCTGCACGTCGGTTTTCGCGAACACGCCGCAGCGACTGGCGATGGGATAAATGGTCTCGGCATGCTGAGCCAGCTCGTTCAGGCCGCCCGCGTCGGTGTTGAGCAGGGCCGCCATCTGGTCGATGAACGCGCCGGTGCCGCCGGCGCAGGTGCCGTTCATGCGCTGCTCGATGCCGTTGTCGAAGTAGATGATCTTCGCGTCCTCGCCGCCTAGCTCGATGGCGACGTCGGTTTTGGGGATGAAGGTCTCGACCGCCGTCTTGCTGGCGATGACCTCCTGCACGAACTCGATGCCGAGCCACTGGGAAAGCAGCAGACCGCCCGAACCGGTGATGGCGATGGTCATGCGCTTAGAGCCGAAGTCCTTCGCAGCCTCGGAGAGCACCTCGACGATGGTCGCGCGCACGTCGGCGTGATGGCGGCGATAAACCGCATAGCGAATTTCGTGCGCATCATCGAGGATGGCCAGCTTCACCGTGGTTGAGCCCACGTCGATGCCGATATGCAGGTTGCCTTCGCCTGCGGCCGAAGCAGCGCCGGCCGGCGCCTCGCCTGCGGCGCAGACCGCCTGCTCGTTCGTTTCCATAACCTTGTTCTCGCTCATAAGTAACTCCGCCTCGTCTTTACAGTCGGATGGGATCGCCGGGCTTGATAAAGAACAGACGCAGGGCAATGCGCGCCATGTCCTCGGAAGATTCCTTCATGCCCGTCTCAATCCAATGCGTGATGACCCCCAAATAGGCGCTTGCGTAAAACGCCACGTAATATTGCACGAACGGCGCGGGGTTGTTGCGGTAGCGCTCGTGCAGGATGGTTCGGATGATTTCGGTACAGACGGCGTCGCGCACGCGCGGCCCGAAACTCGGGTCACCCGCCGGGCCCATGATGGCATGCAGGAAATCGCCCTGTTCGCGCAGATAGTCGAACAGGCTGACCAGAAACGGCATGGGCTGCTTGTTCACGCGATAGCGCAGCACGTCCTTCAGCGTCAGCTGCTGCATACGCGCCTGGAAACCCTCCAGATCGCGCATTACGTCGTCCTCGAGCGCCGAAAGCAGACCGTCCTTGTCGCCGAAATTGTTATAAAGCGTCCCGCGGTTCAAATCCGCCCGGGCGCACAGGTCGCTGGCGGAGAAGTTCGCCAGGCCGCGCTCCTCGATCAGCGCCACCATCGCATCGCGCAAAGCCGCCTTCGAGCGCGTGATGCGCCGATCTTCGGCATTGTTCTCCTCGGTTGCCACGAAGCCCCCTTTCGCATACGCTTCGCACCGTCGCCCGCGGAAACGCCCGAACGCGCAGTCGCGCGCCCAATCCCGCGGCGGAAACCAAACGGAAGCCCGCCCCTCTGGCGGTTCCCGTCTTTTGAACAACCCGGCCAATAATAAACAGGTTGTTCAATAGATAAGCATTGTATCGAGACGAGTGAAGCAAGGCAACACGACCGCGCGGCCGTTATCTTGCCGGCGCAAGCTCTCCACACTTCAATTCGATTGTCCGTAAAACCCGGTTATCTTTTGCATCGATAGCGCTTCCCCAGCTTTTCGTATGAGCGAACGTATTGCATCCCCCAGACGCTTCCCTATACTAGTCGTCACGCAAAAGCACGGGCGCCGACGCTCGCACCGCTTTCACGGGAAAGAGACGGCGGCGCGAAAGGCGCCCACCGATGGGAGGGAGACCCAACATGAGCAAGTTCGCAACGAAGAAGCTGGTGGCAATTGCCGCCGCCGGCGTACTGGCGGCAGGCGCTTTCGCCCTGGCAGGCTGCTCCTCGAACAGCAGCTCCTCCGGCAGCACCAGCAGCACCGACGACAAGACCATCACGGTGGCGGCAAGCCCCACCCCGCATGCCGAGATCCTGACGAACGCCGTCGCCTCCGAGCTGGAAAAGGAAGGCTACACGCTCAAGGTCAAGGAATTCACCGACTACATCCAGCCCAACGACGTGACCGAGCAGGGCGAGGTTGACGCCAACTACTTCCAGCACCAGCCCTATCTTGACTCCTTCAACGAGGAGAAGGGGACGCATCTGGTCTCCGTCAAGGCCGTTCACTTCGAGCCCTTCGGCCTGTACGCCGGCAAGACCGCAAGCCTTGACGCGCTGGCCGACGGCGCCACCGTCGCGGTTCCCAACGACACCACCAACGAGGCCCGCGCGCTGCTGCTGCTTCAGCAGGAAGGCCTGATCAAGCTCGCAGACGGTGCCGGCATCACCGCCACCACGAAGGACATCGTCGAAAACCCCAAGAACCTCAAGATCACCGAGCTTGAGGCCGCCAACATTCCCAACGCGCTCGCCGACGTCGATGTGGCCTGCATCAACGGCAACTACGCCCAGGCCGCCGGCCTGTCCGTAGACAAGGATGCGCTCGCCGTCGAGGCAACCGACTCGCTCGCCGCCGAAACCTACGCCAACGTGCTGGTCGTGAAGGACGGCAACCAGGACAGCGACAAGATCAAGGCTCTGGCCAAGGCGCTGACTTCCGAGACCGTGCGCACCTACATCAACAACACCTACAACGGCGCCGTTGTCCCGGTGTTCTAAGCCGGCCAGCTGAATAACAGCCAACTTCGAAGAGGGGCGAACCGCGCGGTTCGCCCCTCTTCGCGTTAATACTCTAGAAAGCGCCTGCCGCACGATACCACGCCGTGCGCGGTTTGCTATTCTATCTGCGACAAACCGTTTGCCCGTCAGAAGGACCGACCATGCAAATCACACCGGAGGAAATTGCCGAAACGCTGGCGATGGTCAGCAAGCAGCACCTGGACATCCGCACCATCACGCTGGGCCTGAACCTGCGCTCGTGCACCGATTCGGACATCAACGCCATGGCGCGCAAGGTGTACGACAAGATGTGCAGCGCCGCGGAGAACCTGGTTCCCACCGCCGAGCAGTTGGAACGCGAGTTCGGCATCCCGATCGTGAACAAGCGCATCTCGGTCACGCCCATCGCCGAGATCTGCGCCGCCGTGCCCGACGCCGACCTGTCGCGCATCGCCGTGGCCATGGACAAGGCCGGCGCCGAGGTGGGCGTCGACTTCGTGGGCGGCTTCTCCGCGCTGGTGCAGAAGGGCGCCTCCGCCGCCGACAACAAGCTGATGGATTCCATCCCCAACGCCTTGGCCGCCACCGAGCGCGTGTGCTCGTCGGTCAACGTCGGTTCCACGCGCGCGGGCATCAACATGGACGCCGCCCTGAAGATGGCCGGCATCGTGAAGAAATCCGCCGAGCTCACCGCCGACCGCGACTGCATCGGCGCGGGCAAGCTGGTGGTGTTCTGCAACGCCGTAGAGGACAACCCGTTCATGGCCGGCGCCTTCCACGGGTCGGGCGAGGCCGACGCCGTCATCAACGTGGGCGTTTCCGGCCCGGGCGTGGTGCGCCAGGTGCTGGCGAACATGCCCCAGGACGCCGACATGACCGAGGTCGCCGAAGCCATCAAGGCAACCGCGTTCAAGATCACCCGCGCCGGCGAGCTGATGGCCCGCGAGGCCAGCCGCCGCATGGGCGTGGCGAAGGGCATCCTGGACCTGTCGCTGGCCCCCACCCCGGCCGAGGGCGATTCCGTGGCTGAAATCCTGGAAGCCATCGGCGTGGGCCAGTGCGGCGGCCCGGGCACCACAGCGGCGCTTGCCATGCTCAACGACGCGGTGAAGAAGGGCGGCGTTATGGCGTCCTCGAGCGTCGGCGGCCTGTCCGGTGCGTTCATCCCCGTGTCCGAGGACGCCGGCATGATTCGCGCGGCCGAATCGGGCGCGCTGTGCCTAGAGAAGCTCGAGGCCATGACCTGCGTCTGCTCGGTCGGCCTGGACATGATCGCCATCCCCGGCGACACGCCCGTCGAGGCCATCTTCGGCATCATCGCCGACGAATGCGCCATCGGCATGATCAATAACAAGACCACCGCCGTGCGCGTCATCCCCGCCATCGGCAAGAAGGTCGGCGACAAGCTCGACTTCGGCGGCCTGCTCGGCTACGCGCCGGTCATGCCCGTCAACACGCACGCCGGCACCGTGTTCGCCCACCGCGGCGGCCGCATGCCCGCCCCCATCAACTCGCTGAAGAACTAGGGGCGCTGGCGGGCGCGGCGCATTGCGACACGCGCATCATCTACCGCATAACGCAAATGA
>CAVBAM010000133.1:0-4906 GCA_963593315.1 Candidatus Methanomethylophilaceae archaeon
AGCTTGAGTGCCCGACATCGCCGGAAGGCTTGCAGGTGGCCTCTATCGTGTTGCTTTCGAACCTGTCGGCAACCTATGCGCAGCTGTTCGTCGTCGGCTGCGTCGAGGGTTTGCTTGACGACGGGGACGAAGGGGCGCGCCAGGCATTTCTCGGCGCGGCGGAGCACGCGACTAAGCGCCTGTACTATTCGGGTTTCGCGAAGGCTGACCTTGCCTTGGCGCGCGAGGCGCACCTCGCGTATGCCCGTACCCGCCGCGAAGGGGAGCGCGAGATGGCGCTGTGCCGGATAAGCCCGCTGTTTGCCGAATTCGGCGCTGCGCGTCCCTCGACGCTCGGCGGCCAGGTGCTTCTGCGCACCTACCAACTGAATTGATATACCCGCAAGGAGGACATCATGGCGGATTTCGATTTGAAGAATTTCTCGTTCAACGTCGATGAGGGCGCGTTTAGCTTCGGCGGGCCCGAATCGATGGACGAGGGGGATGCCGATCCGGGCATCTTCCTTCCCAACACCGAGGGGCGCACCGAGTTTTTGCCCCCCGACGCCGACCGCGTGCCCAAGATCCCGGGCGTCGTGGACAACGAGTCGGACGCCTACGCCGCCCGCCCGGCGGCCGAGCGCACGGCGGAGCTGTTCAACAACATGAACCCGCACCGCCGCGTGCTCTACGGCGTGCTGCGCGCGATGGGCGAGCCCTTGACTGACGCGCAGGCCGACGAGGTCATCGAAGCCCTGCGCGCCCACAAGTTCTCGGTGTATTCGCCGGCCGACATCTGCACGATGCTCGCCACCGCTGGCGCCATCGAGCGGGTGCTTGCCGACGGCACCCCTTACGACGAGTTCGAGCCCGAGCCGAAGATCGTCGTCATCGACGGCGTGGAGTATTGGGAGGCGGTGCCCGCGCCCGAGCATTTCTGGCAGATCAGCGATGCGGGCCGCGCCCAGCTTAAATCCTACGACCCGGCCGAGAAGCTCACCGAGCAGCTCGCCCGCGAGCCTGAGTACGCCAAGCTCTACAAGCGTATCTTGGTGCTGGGTGACGAAGAGGGCGGCAAGACCATGAAGCAGTTCTCGACCGCCGTCGACAACGACCCGCTGGTGGCCACCGAGCCGCGCAGCTTCTTCGTGCAGCACTTCGTCGAGGCGCTCGAGCGCTGCGAGGCCGTCGCGTGGTTCGGCAGCACGTGGAAGACGACCGATGTGGGCCGCGCGGCGCTTGCCGGCGAGCTTGCCGAGGTCGTGGACGACTACGTCCCCGATGCGAACGCGCAACCCGCGCAGACCGAGACCGACGGCGTGAACTGGTAGGAGGGGCTTGAAGATGACGGATGTGAACAATGCGCCCGAGACGGGCGTCGAGGAACTGATCAGCATCAACGAGGGTCGCGCGAAGACCTATGGGCTGCTCGCGCGCCTGTATCGCGAGGAGGCCACGCAGGAGCTCATCGACGAGCTGTACGGCCTGCATTGGCGCGTGAGCACCGGCAACGCGGCGCTCGACCGCGGCCACAAGCTCATTGCGACGTGGCTTTCCGGCCTGTGGCGCAATTCGGCCACGGAGCTTTCCGCCGACTACATGCGGACGTTCTTCGGCCACGGGTATTCCGGCCATGCGGCGGCGTATCCCTTCGAGAGCGTCTATGCGTCGGAGAAGCGCCTGCTCATGCAGGGCGCGCGCGACGAAATCCTGGCGCTGTACCGTTCGGCCGGCCTGGACAAGCAGGCAAGCTGGAAGGAGGGCGAGGATCATATCGCGCTGGAGCTGGAATACATGCAGGTGCTTATCACCCGCACCGTGGACGCGTTGCGCGCCGATGAGGGCGAGGAAGCATATCGCCTGGTGAAGTGCCAGTTGAACTTCATGGAAGACCACCTGGGCGCCTGGGCGCCGCTGCTGACCGCCCAGATGCGCGGCTTTTGCAAGACGAAGTTCTACGAGGGCCTGTCCTACATGACGGACGGCTTTTTGGAAGTGGACACGGCGTTGATGGAGGACATGCTCTCCGACGACGAGGACGAGGGCGAAGCCGCCGGCGCGGACGATGCGGCCGCGGCCTCGCAAGCCGGCGAATAGGAGCTTAGGCGGCGCGAGGGCGTCGCGCGAAGCAAGGGTTGCCGGGCGCGAAAGGACGTCCGGCGAAAAGCAAGGGGGATAGTCATGGTAGAAGAAGGTAAGACGTACGCGGGCATGTCCCGCCGTGCGTTCGCCTTGGGCACAGGAGGGGCGGTCGTGCTTTTGGCCCTCGGCGGCCTGAAGGCGACTCCGGCGGCGGCACAGGTGCGCCCGCCGGGAGGTCAGGACGAGGATCACGTCATCTCCGCCTGCGTGCGCTGCGAGCGGTGCGTGGAGGCATGCCCGCGCGGGGCGCTGCGTCCCTCGCATATCGAGGAGGGCATCCTGGGTACACGCCTGCCCGCCGCGAACTTCGACGTCGCGTACTGCGATTTCTGCACCGAGGAAAACGGCGGCGTCCCCTTATGCGTCGAGGCGTGCCCGACCCGCGCGCTCAGGCTTGACGCCGCCGCCACGCCCCAGAACACCATCATCGGCAAGGCGGTGCTCAAAGGGGACTGGTGCTTGGCGTGGAACCGCTACAACGGCTGCCGCTTCTGCTACGACGCCTGCCCCTACGAGGCCATCACGCTCGACGAGCACCAGCGTCCTGTCGTGCAGGCAGATAAGTGCAACGGGTGCGGCGCATGCCAGGCAGCATGCGTGTCGCTGCAGGAGGGCTCGATCGTCGAGGGCGCCACGGCGCGCGCCATCACGGTTCGCCCGCTTGACGAGGTCGAGGGCTAGGGGGACGCCATGAATTTGAAAACGCTTCGCATCATCGTGCCCCTCGCCGTCCTTGTGCTTGCGGGAGTGGGCTTCGTGTTCCATACCGGATTCGGCGACCTGTCCGCCGTGGGCTGGTCGTCCATATCGGCGCTGTGCCCCTTAGGCGCGCTCGGCACTATGCTCGCCAGCAAGACGGTGGTCCCGCATGCGGTCATCTCGCTGGTCCTCGCGCTTGTCGCCATCATCTTGCTCGGGCGGGCGTTCTGCGGCTGGATCTGCCCGGTGCCGGTCATCTCGAAGCTGCGCCATGCCTTCTCGCGCCCCGAACACGTCAAGGCGGCGGAAAAGAAGGCCGCTTCCGAAGGCGACGGGAACGCCGAAGGCGCCGATGGCGCCAAGCCGCTCACCGACAAGGAGCGCGCGCTGCTCAAGGGCGCCTGCGCCCACCATGCGTGCAAACCCGGCTGCGAGCCGAGCAACTCGCGCAACATCGTGCTCGGCGGTGCGCTGCTTTCTGCGGCCATCTTCGGTTTTCCGGTGTTCTGCCTCGTTTGCCCCATCGGCCTGACCTTCGCGCTCGTCTTCGTGCTCATCGCCCTGTTCGGATCGGGCGACGTCACCTGGTCGGTCGTCGTCATTCCGGTGCTGCTGGCCGTGGAAGTCGTGTTCTTCCGCAAATGGTGCAGCCATATCTGCCCCCTGTCGGCGCTGATGAGCCTGGTGGGAAAGCTCAACCGCACCTTCCGCCCGCAGGTTGACGGCAAGGCGTGCGTCGAGACGAAGACCGGGCATCATTGCGGGCGCTGCGCGCAGGTCTGCGGACAGGGCATCGATCCGCGTCATCCCGAGCTCGGCGCTTCGTGGAGCGAATGCACGCGCTGTGGCGAGTGCATCAAGGCCTGCCCGGGTGATGCCATCAAGATCGCCACGGTGGTGCGCGAGGGGAAGAGCCTCGCCGAGCCGCAGGATTAAAAGGCGCAAGAGGGAAGGTGCTGCATGGTTGACGAGAGGGAAGGGTCGGGCTGCACGGGTGCGCCCGAGGTGCTTGGAGCGAGCGATTTCTTTAGCGACGTCGATCTTTCCTGCTGCATCGGCCCGGCGAACTCCGGACGTACGCGGCGGTTGGTCGAGGTCGCGCGCGAGCGGGCGAACGCCGGTGCGCGCGTGCTGTTCGTGTGTGCAACTCCCGCCGCCGCCCGGCGCGCGCGCGAGGCGTTTTCGGGCATGCCTGCGGTGATTGTGGCAACGTTTCCCCAGGTGGCGCTTAAGGTTCTTTCGACGTGCGAGGCGCGCGGGGCCTTCGGGCGCGCACCCCGCATCCTCGCGCCCCACGAGCAGGACATCCTCATGGAGGACCTGAAGGTCAGCCAGATGAAGAACCGCCGGCTGCGCGCGGTGACGGGCTACCTGTTCGCCGGCTGGAGCAACCTCGCTGACGATGCGTGGGAGCAAACCTATGAGGAAGACCTCGTCATCGATCGCCTGCATGCCAACCTGCGCTTTTCGGGCGGGGTTTTGGCATGCGAGGCGTCGAATCTGGCGTTGAAGGTGCTGCGCGCATTCCCCGATGTCCGGCGAAGGTGCTCCTGGGACTGCGTCGTCGTTGACGACTTCGACCTTGCCAGCCGCGCTTCGCAGCATCTCGCTCGCGCGCTTACGCGGCAAACGCTTGCGGTCAGCGCCGCGCCGTATGCCGCTGCGCCTACCGAGCAGGAACCCTATCCGTGCTTTACGGGCGTGGAGGAGTTGATCGCGGCCTGTCCGACCTGTCGCGTCGAGCGGCTCTCCTCCGCCCAGCCCCGCGCCATACGGGATGCCATGCGGCGCCTTCATGCCGAAGATGTTCGCATGGGCGCCGGCGGCGAGGGGGACCTTGGGTGCGGCGGGCAGGCCGCTGGTGCTGCTCGCGCCGCCGAGGGCGAGGTTTTCGCCGACCGATGTCCTGCGGCCGGCGCCGAGGAGGCCGCCTGCGCCGAAGCGGCAGCGCAGCCCTTCGCCATCCGTATGGAAACCTCGCCGGAGGCCGAGCTCGTGGTGGTTGCGCAGACCTGCGCCGATGCGCTTTCACGCGGCGAAGATGTGGCCATTTTCGGCACCGATCGCATTTGGAGGCGCAACGTCG
>CAVBAM010000134.1:0-4894 GCA_963593315.1 Candidatus Methanomethylophilaceae archaeon
TGCGAGCGGCGCCCCGACGTGTTTTCATGGACGTTTTCAGATTGCCTGAAAATAGTGTTTGACAATGCGCGTGCAAACGAGGAAAATACTTTCTCGCGCAAAGCGCAAAACCCATGGGGATGTAGCTCAGCTGGGAGAGCATCACGTTCGCAACGTGGGGGTCGTGGGTTCGAATCCCATCATCTCCACCATGGAAACCTTAAGGCTGCCGTTACCCCGGCGGCCTTTTTTGTTGCCGCAGGTCAGTGGGATTCGAACCCACGATCATCCTTCGGCGAGCCTGCCTATCCTGTGAAGGTGCGGGTGAGGGTTATCTTCCGACAAGGCTATTCTCCGCAACATGGCTATAATGGCAAAAAGAGCGGAATCAATGCATGCCGCCATCCCCGATTATGGAAGCTGGTTTCGAAAAAAATGGGCAATACGGGTTTGACAAGCTGGTCCGGTCGGGAAAAGGCGCTTGCAGCCGTCGCGATCGTCGCGGCCATCGCCGCAATCGTGGGCTTCGTGCTCTACGGCACCTCGCAGGTTCCTTCCGACGCCGCGGCGAAGGTGGGCGATACCTACATCAAGGAATCCGAGGTGGAAACTTCCATCAACCAGTACCGTTCGTCCTATGGGCTGACCGACGACACGGCGTTTGCCAGCGCCCTTGTCCAGCAGGGGCTCACCGCCGGCACGTTCCGCCAGCAGATCATCGAGGAGAAGGCGACCGCGCTGCTCGTCGATGCGCGCGCCAAGGAACTCGGGCTCACTCCCTCATCCGATGAAATAGACGAGCAGTTCAACACCTTGAAAAGCAGCATGTCGTTCAATAGCGAAGACGTTTGGCAGGAAACGCTTTCCCGCTATGGGATGACCGAGGACGGCCTGCGTGACCAGATTCGCGTCAACCTCGAGAAGAAATCGCTGTACGAGGCCGATGTCGCCCGCGTGGACGCATCCGATTCCGACGCGCTGACCTATGCGCAATCCAGCCTTGCCGGCGTGACGCAGCAGCATTACTACCGTATGGTGTTCACCGGTTCGGACGCAACCGCGCGCGCGAACGCCGCGGCAACCGAACTTGCCGCCATGAAGGAAGCGGGAACCTTGAGTGCCGATACGTTCGCGCAGATGGCGCGCGAACGTTCCAATGAGGAAGGCGTTGCGCAGACGGGCGGCTCGTTCAAGTGGGCGGTCGAAATCTCCTCCGATGATGATTTGAGCTCGGCCACCGAGTCGCTTTCCGTCGGGGACGTGAGCAGCCCCGCGAGCATCGATTCGGACGACGGCGCCCTGGAGATTTTCTACTGCGACACGCAGTATTCGTTCCCGTCTTCGAGCTCCATTTCGTCGCTGAAGGCCTCGGACGTTCCGGCAAGTTTGTGGGACGTGGTGAAATCGCAGGCCAGCGAATCGCTGTGGCAAAGTTCCTGCAGCGTATACCTTTCCAACATGCTGATGGCGGGCAAGGTGACGTACTATCCGATGCCCGATTCGGCAAGCTACAATATCCCCATCACGGTAAGCTCGTCGTCGACTTCGACTACGTCGTCCTCGGCGAGCGCTTCAACCGCATCGTCAGTGGGGTAGTGCTTCGGAGGGGGCCATGCGCTGCTTAGGGGGAAGACAGCATAGTTCGCATCGAATGCCGTGGCAGGTTGCTGCCGCGGCATTCGCGTGCCTTCTCGTCGCCGCATCGGCGGCGTTCGCCTTGCATGCGGCCGGTGGCGGCGGGAGCTTGCCGGGGGACGAGGCGCCGGCCGGCGCGAGCGCCCTTGCCGGCGCGGCATTCGCCGACGGCGACGGGGAAGCCGTCGGCGCGCAATTTTCCGTCGGAGGACTGACTTACAAGGTCAAGCAGGCGGCTTCCTCCGCGCAGTCCGGTAAGGCGGCTCTCGTTAAGGTGCCCGCTGAGACGCCGGGTGAGCTTTCCGTCCCCGCGTCGGTCATCTCCGCGCAAAGCGGCCTTTCCTATGCCGTGTCGGAAGTTGATTTCGAAGCTTTTGTCGGATGCTCGGCCATCACGAAGCTAACCTTGCCCGCCTCGATCGAAAGCTACCGGTTCTACAATGCCGTTGCCACGGGCAATGCCGATGCATGCTTGCCCGACTGCTCCGCGTTGAGCTGCGTGGAGGTGGAAAGTGGCTCGTCGGCCCTGATGAGCGAGGGTGGTGTGCTATACGCGAAAGGTTTTGACGGCAGCCCGGAGGCGCTTTTGTGCTACCCGCGCGCGAAGTCCGATCGTTCGCGTTACGAGGTTCCCGCAAGCGTGCGCACCGTCGTTGCGTACGCGGTATACGCGAATGCGGCGCTTGTCGAGGTTTCCTTCACGGGCGACCTGACGGGCGATTCGGATGCCTATGCGACGGCTGGCGCCATGAGCAGCTCCTTCATCGGAGGGATAGGTGCCTCTGCTTTCGCGAAGTGCACCTCGCTCGTTTCGGTCGATTTCGCCCGTGATATGAAGCTCGGCGTGGCGTTTATCGGCTCGGCGGTCGCCATCGGCAACTCCGCGTTCGCGAATTGCGTGTCGCTTGAGGCCATCACCATCCCCAACATCGAAAGCGCCACGCGCAAGGCTGATGCGTATCGCACGTTTGAGGAGAACAATCCCGGCACAAACCAGGTAATCGCCACGGGGTCGGCGTTCAAGACGGGCTTCGACCCGTACTGGCACAACCAGTCCGGCCCGGTGGCGCGCGAGGGTATCGGCTCGAGCGCGTTTTCCGGCTGCTCGAATCTGCGCAGCGTCACCTTCGCGGCCGGCAACGTCAACGGGGCGTTTGCGTATCTGACGGGCACGACCACATTCTTTGCGGGCTGCAACAAGCTCGAGTCGTTCGTGTTTGAATCCCAGCAAACCTATTGGGGCAACCCCTCCGCATCCATGGCCAACGGCAAGTTCGTCGACATCTGGTACGACGATTCGGCCAAGGCGTCGGTGGTTGAAAAGGTTCCGACGCGCTATTACGCGGTGGATTACTACGCGAGTGCCGCCGCCGCCGCAGCAGCCGACGCTTCCGGGTCTGCGCGCCTGGCCCGCGTCGAATACGCGGCGGGCACGTCCACGGCCGACATCGCAACGTCGGCGGAGGCGCTTTCCGCATGCATGGCCGATGCGGCGCTGTATGCGCAGACGGAATCCGACGGCGTGGTGCCGTCTGCGGAAGAAGCTGCACGCGAGGCGGGCCTTGGCGAGGGGAATTGGGTTTGGAAGCTTACCGGCACGCAGTCGCGCCGCGAGGGCTTGACCGAATCGTGCAAGGCGTACTTGGCGAGAGAGGACGATCTTTCCGCAGGAAGACTGGACGCCAAGGCGCAGACGGCGCTGTATTTGGCATGCGATCGCAACCTGAGCGAGTCTCAGCAGGCCGATTGCGCGTTCGACCCGGCTCGCTATGCCAGCGGCTCGTCGTATCAGATCGTGGCGCTCGACGGCGAGGCCGACCCCTGGTACACCTACGACGCGACGGCGGGTGGCCTGGTCGATGGATTCTCGGTGCGCGCCGCCGACGGCACGCTGCTCGACCCTGCCGACTATTCCGTGACGTACAAGCGCTACGACGCCGATGCGGGTGGGCTCGTCGATGCCTCCCTCGCTCAGGGAACGGGAGCGTATTTGGCGTGCGTGGTGCCGACCGAGGCAAGCGGCTATACGGGTGAACTGGACGAATGGATTGTCGTGAAGAGCCATGCCGGCACCGTGGTTTCGGGCTTTTCCGATACCGTGTCGGGAACCGCCAGCGCCGCGCGCCATGCGTATTCGCAAACGTCTTCGCTCGATTATTCGGGCCGCTGCTATGCCGTGACCGTGGGCGCCTGCGACGGCGCGGGCGCGCTCGTCGCCGCGGGATACGCCGGGCTCGTCGGCGGCGCCGTGAACGTGGACGACTCCGATTCCGCGAGCTTCGGCTTTTCCGTGAACCCGCGCACCGACGCGACCGGGAAGTCGACCTCTTCCGACGACGACCTCGTGTTCTCGCGCACCGATTCCGACGGCGCGATCGAACTGTCCGATTACGCGGTGAAGTGCTATCGCGCCTTCGAGCGCAATCGAGCGCGCCTGGGCGCTTCTGCGGCCGACTACCCGTGGGGCGAGGTCGCCGTGCTGGTTCCCTCGCTGTACGAGCAGTATTACGCGGCGGCTGCGAACTGGGCGTACGCGATGGCTGCCCCCGTGTTCGTCACTGTCGACGACGGTTCGGTGTCCGACGACACCATCGCCTGCTTGAGCGAGTTCAAGCAAGTGGTCGTCATGGGCTCGCAAACGGCGTTTTCCTCCGAAGATTACGTGGCGCTTGAAGCGGCGCTTGCCGTGACGACGTCCGTGTCGCGCCTGGAAGGCGCCGAGGACACGGCGGGGGCGTTTTCCGTGGCGCTTGCCGACGATTTGCTGCAGCGCGGGGCGGCTTCGATGGCGGCGGTTGCCGTCGTCGATTCCTTCACGCCCGCCGATGCCGTGGCGGCGATAACCTTTACGGGCCACGAGAAGGGCTTGGTACTTACGGCGCTCAGCACCGACGATGCGAAGCTTATCGCCCGCTACCTGCATAGCACTTCCGCGGGCGTGGGGACGGTCTTGCTCGCCGGGCGCGGCGGGGAATCGTGCGCCGCGCAGCTTTCCTCGTCGGAATGGACCGGCTCGGCATTCGGCGCCATTTGGGAGACCGATAGCGCCTTCGACCAGGTGATGAATGCGGTAACGAGCGCCGTCGACGAATATGCGGGCATCGTCATCACGCGCCCCGATCGCGGTGGCGAAAAGGATGCGGATAACACTTCGGATTCCGACGGCTCAGACACCGGTTCCGGCAGCGGTGGCGATTCCGGCGAAGGCGGGACTTCGGGCGGCGGCTCCAGCACCACGACCGTGATTGCAACCTACGGCGGGGCAACCACCTACGCGGTG
>CAVBAM010000135.1:0-4893 GCA_963593315.1 Candidatus Methanomethylophilaceae archaeon
CGTCGGTACATGCCTCCGGGTCGAGGGGCGAGCTTTCGCTCGCCGCTACAGACAAGTTCCGCAATGAGCGGTGACGAGTAAGTATCGACACCGCTGTGACCTCGCGATCGGGTTACGCACAATCCGCGGCGAATGACAGCGCATTCCCCGGCACCATCTTTTCGCCCGGCCATCGCCGGTGTATTCCGTACTCTGCATGGCGCCAGCAACCGCAGGGCGCCAACAGCTACGCTCAGGCTCTTAAACGCAGAATGACATGTAAAGGGGCAGGTATTCCCTGTTCCCATCGACGGCGAGCTGCTTCGGATGAAAAACGATTTCCCTCCCGAGACGTTTAGCGTATTTTTTCGCGAAGTCGTCCAACGACACGGTCGAATAGCTCTTCGAAGACTTCACTTCCACGGGCGTCACACGGGGCTTGCCTGCCGCATCAGAGAATCCCCTGGTCAGCAGAAAATCGATTTCACGTCGTCTCGGTCGGGCGCCCTCCGTCTGCGAAGGTTGGTCCCAAGTGTAATAGAACAGCGAATGGCCGCGGGCGCGCAACTGCTGGGCAACGACGTTCTCGACAAGCATGCCCTTATTGACGGACACGCGACCGAATTGAATATCCTTGTGGACGTTGATGAGATCGGGGCCATCATCGAACGCGAGGCTCACCAACAAGCCGGTATCGGCCATATAGCACTTCAGAGCCGACGCATCTTCATGCAGCCGATACCCCACACTCGGATCGTTGCAGAGGTGACATCTGTTGATAAGCCGGGCGTCCTCAAGCCATATGAGTGCCGACTCGAATTGCTCGAAACGCGAACCCGCTTCAGTTGAACCGAACTTGAAGCGTTTGTTGTCTAAGCTTAACTGACCAGGCACGTCATCATACACCGCCCGCGCTCGACGAGCATCGGCGCCGCCGAACTTAGCGATATCCTCGCGGTACAAAGCGATAATTTGCCTCTTCACCTTATCGCACCGGCGAAAGTCCGCTTCCGCGATGAAAGCATCAACCGCCTGAGGCATACCTCCCACCAGCATATACTCATCGAAAAGTCTCATACAGGTGTTATGGACGGAATCCGGTAGCGCTTCCAGGCTCTCACGACATCGACGAATCTCGCTCGCATACACCCCCTTTTCGCAAGCCCACAAATACTCCTCAAAATCGAGCGGCTCCAAGGAAATTCGCTCCTCTTCGGAGGGAATCACAATGCTCTCAACGTTTTTCCTAATCGATATGAGAGAACCGGTTTCGATATAGTCGAACCTACCGTCCGCCACCAGATGCTTGATATATTCGCGCGCAATGGGAAGGCGCTGAACCTCGTCGAAAATAATGACCGCATTTCGGGGCTCGAGCATCTTGCCGAAATTCAGCTGAAGCATGCGCAGAAACACATCGATGTCGCCACGCTGCTCGCTAAAGAGCCGAACGGTAGCGCTGTCAACACTCGAGAAATCAATGTAGAGGTAGTCGGCGTATTCACGACTGGCAAATTCCTTAGCGAGCGTCGTCTTGCCGACACGACGGGCGCCCTCAACGAGGACGGCGGTTTTCCCGCGTGATTCGTTCTTCCAAGCGAGCAATTTCTCGTATGCCTTGCGCTTAAACATAACGCCTCCTGACATCACTTTTTATCTGGGATTATACAGAAATACCGACCTTTTAGGTACCCCGAATCAACAGAAATACCGACCTTTGGATGGGGCTGAGATTACAGAAATACCGACCTTTTGAGCACTTGTGGTGCCGTTGCAAGATCTGCGGGCGGAATGCCGGGACAGTCGTCAGCGAGCGCCTCCGGGTCGAGGAGCGAGCTTTCGCTCGCCGCTACAGACAGATTCCGTGAGCGAAGCCACACTTCGGGAAAGCGACCCGTAGGCGCGTTCGCAAGAGCGCGCTTCCGGCGAAGCCGGAACATCGGGCGGATTATCCTGCAGGCATGTTTACCGAGTCGAAAATGATACCGCTCCCCGACAACGATCGACCTTGCGCTCAACCCTGCGAATTCCAGCAGCTGCGCTCCAATCGACAATCCGAGATGGGACGGGTCACGACGAAACCCGCGATCACCATGGGATCGCCCGCCCTACAACGCCTGATGTATTTACGTTTCAAGCGCGTGTAACCTGCTGGAATGGCATTGCGCGCCCGCCCTCTTCCCGGTAGTATGCACGACGCAACTGGACATTACCTAGTTTTCCCCTATGCATTGCACATCATCCGGAAAGGACCTGAACATGGAACGGATCACGCTGCACGTCACCGGCATGATGTGCTCCGCCTGCGTTGCAAGGGTCGAGCGCGCGCTTGCCGCCGTGCCCGGCGTTTCGAAGGCCCGCGTCAACCTGGCGTCCAAAAGCGCGAAGGTCACTTTTGACGAAAAGCAGGTATCCCGCGCAGACCTCGTGCGCGCAATCGAGGATGCCGGCTATGGCGTTTCCGACGAACCGCAACCGGGAACTTCGCCCGCCAAGATTGCCGCCGTTGCCCTGGGCGCGGTCGCCATCTGGCTCATCGTGAGTATCCTTGGGTTCGACCTTTCCGGCACCGACTTCCCCTTGGCTACAAGCGGCATGGGGTACGGAATGCTGTTCGTGGTGGGCGTGCTGACGTCTCTCCATTGCGTCGCCATGTGCGGCGGCATCAACATAAGCCAATGCATGCCGGCAAGCGCAGCGGCTGGGGCAGGCGAAAACGCAGGGGAAGCCGCCGCGAAGCCCCGTTGCAAGCGCTCCTCATTCGCCGCGCTGAAACCCACGCTGCTTTACAATGCCGGGCGCGTCGCGTCGTACACCATTATCGGCACCGTAGTTGGCGCACTGGGCGCAACGCTCTCCCTTTCGCTGGCCGCACGCAGCGCGATTCAGCTTATTGCCGGCGTGTTCATGCTGTTCATGGCGCTGTCGATGCTCGGTGTCATTCCAGGCGTGGCGACGCTGGGCGCTCGGGCGAAGGCCGTTATGGGGAATATTTTGCCGACGAAACGCGACGGCGCGAGCACGAGCACGAGCGCGGCGGCCTCCGCAGCGAATAACGCAAGCGCGACCGAAGCGGCAAACGACCAGTCAACCGGCGCGCCTGCGCCCAAGCGCCCACGCCGCATCCTGCGAGGGCCGCTCGTCGTCGGGCTTCTTTCCGGCTTCATGCCCTGCGGACCGCTGCAGGCGATGCAACTCTACGCGCTCGGCAGTGGCAGCGCCCTTGCCGGCGGCACGTCCATGCTGTGCTTCGCGCTGGGAACCGTGCCGCTCATGCTCGGGCTGGGCGCGGTAGCCGGCAGCCTTTCCCGCCATTTCGCGCGCAAGGCCATGACCGCCGGCGCATGCATCGTCATAGTAATGGGCCTGTTCATGACCGCAAACGGCTGGGCATTGGCGGGGCTTCCCTCGGTGCAGTTGCCCAATGCCGGCCAGGCACTTGCAAGCGTGCTCGGCAGCTCTTGCTGCGCAAGCGGGTCGCAAGCGACAAGCGGATGCTGCGCCAGCGGCTCGACGTCGCAAAACGGATGCTGCACTTCGGGTTCGAGCAGCAGCTCAACGAATTCGAACGGCTCCTCGTCTTCAGATTCGTCCGGTTCGAATGGCGGCAATTCCTCCAGCTCATCGAACTCAAGCGGCTCGAGCAGCGGCTCTTCCAACTCCAAAAAGTCCTCGAGCGGCGCGACAGCAACCATGGGCGACGGCGTGCAGACGGTCGAAACGTCGCTTTCTAGCGGCTACACGCCCATCTCCGTCGTCGCCGGAACACCCGTGAAGTGGACCATTTCCGCCACGAAGAAGACCCTCACCAGCTGCAACCGAACCATCGAGATTCCCGAGTACGACATCGAAAAAACCTTGTCGGCGGGCGACAACGTGATCGAATTCACCCCGACGAAAGCGGGCACGTTCACCTACACCTGCTGGATGGGCATGATCCGCTCCACCATCACCGTGACGGAAGCATAGCGAAAAGGCTGCGGCACGAACCCAGCAGCACGATTTTGCAAGATCAACCAGCCTGTCATTACTAGATAGTGCTGCCGGGCCCGGGCGCAACGCCATTACTCAATCATGCCGTAGCCACTTTCGGTCTTCCAGCTTTCGGCGCCTCTTCGAGACGCGCTTCCACGGAAGCCTTCGATACCATACGGTGAGATCCGTCCTTCCACGAGTCAAGCAGCCCCGCAGACACCAGCTGAGCCACGCGAGCGGTACTCACGCCGAGGGCACGAGCCGCGTCGGAGGCGGTCATAGCCGGAATGTCGGACAACTCTCGGGAAACCGCTAAAGCGATAACCTTCCCACCATGAGCCGGTTTATGGCCCAGCGATACCGGCGGCAAATCCCGTCCATTCATCAAGCAATCATCGACCATTGCCGCAAGCCAGTCGGCCGCGCTCTCCCCCGCATCCTCCAAATCATCGCCAAACGTGGCCCCGCCCCAATCGTTCAGGCAAAAGGCGGCCACGGAGCCCTCGTCATCGTCGAAGAACTCGAACTCGCAAATGTAGAACATGCTCACACCTTTCATCCAACGCCAAACAGAGCTCAAAGAGAAAACCGGCTACCGAATCCCCGCCTGCCGAAGAATCGCTTTAGCTTACTGGTCGTGTACTTCCGTATGGCGTTTCACCATTACCGTTAGGCTTCCCTTGCAGAACTTCTCATGCTTTGCTCCGCCCTTTGAGACGAACCCGTTCGCTTTGAGAATTCTCACCAACTCCCGTCTCTGCATACCGCCCCATCCCCTTACGTAATCTATATCTTAGCACATACTAATGTTTATGGCAATATTCTCTTAGTATCTGTTAATGTTTTATTTGAATACGAAGAAATCGCCCCGGTGAAAACCGTCCGTCTTCCAATCTTGATAAGCGACGTTTGCGATAAAGGAGCGCGCCAAACGCTACC
>CAVBAM010000136.1:0-4840 GCA_963593315.1 Candidatus Methanomethylophilaceae archaeon
CTTGGTCTCGGGCTTGAAATTCTTTGCGATGCGGCGGTCGCCGGTGGTGCCGGTGCGCACGCCCACGGAAGAGCCCTTGGCCAGGGTGCCCGTAATGTAGGCCTTGGCCGTGGAGCCGGCGTTCTCGCGCAGCATGATGTCGTCGGCGCTACCGCCCTTGCCGCGGGTGTTGCCCTTGATCACGCAGAGACCCCTCAGCGCGACGTCGTAGCTGTGCCACACGAAGATGCCGCCACCCTCGTAGTTGCCGCCGCTGTCGACGCTGCAGGCGTTGCCGGTGATGGTGCAGCCGTCGATCAAGGTGTCATCGTTGCAGACGTAGATGCCGCCGCCCTCGTACTTGCACCAGTTGTCCTTGATCACGCAGTTCTTGATGGTGACGAACTCCTGGTCAAGCTCGATGCCGCCGCCGTCGTAGGCCGAGTAGTTGTTGCAGATGGTAAGGCCCTCGATAAGGCCTTCGTTGTCTCCAAACTGCCTTTGGTCTACATGGATGCCGCCGCCCGATTGCTCGGTCTTCGTTGCGTCGCGTCCCGATGCGGTGCAGGAGTTGTTCGATATGACTCCGGTGTTGTCGGGGGACGTGATCTCGAAATGCGACTTGTTGAGGTAAATGCCGCCGCCGGCATACGCGCAGTTTCCGTCGATCTTCGATCCATTGGTCATCGTGAGGCTGAAGCCCTCTTCTCCCGAATCGATGCCACCGCCGTACTTTTTCCCAGAGCCGTACATGGTATTGCCCGAAATGGACGCATTATCCATATTGATGTGGATGTTCTTTTCAAGCGCGTGGACGCCGCTTCCGCGGTTATGCTCGATGGTCGCCCCGTTGGTCATGTTGAGCGTCGTGTTTTGGTACATGTGAACGCCGCCCGCATTGCCCGCCTTGTTGCCGGCAATCGCAACGCCATCCAAATTCAGCGTGGTGGATTCTTTCATAAAAATTGAGAAGTTAAGCTCGCCCGAGGACGAGGAGGTCACCAGGCCGCCGGACGTCACCGTGTATTCGTGCTCGTCGGTATTCGCGCCTCCATACCCACGATACGTGAACTGGGTATCCTTGGCCTCCGAATTCGTCGTCAACGTCAACTGGGAACTCTTGCTCAATTCAAACACGGCGTATTTGCTGGAAGAAATGGTGTGGCCGTTCATGTCGAGGGTGACCTTCTTGCCCTCGGGTATGGTAATGGCGTTGTCGAGGTTCCAGTCCTTCTGCAAGACGACGGTCGCGCCGTTAAGTTCATAGGACGCCTTGATGGCATCCTCGACGCTGGTGTAGTAAAAGTTGCCGTATGAAGCGTAGATAAAGCCGCCCGAATCTTCCGCGCGCGCGACGGTGGGCGTCGCAAAAACGCAGGTAAAGGCGACCAGGACCATCGCGAAGGCGATGGCGAGAAGATTAGGTCTTCTCAAATGGGCTGAACGTTGTCTCATCGTGTCCTCCTTGTGGGACGGCGTTTGAGCAGGGGAATACCTATCATTCTACTTGCTTTGCGCGTCCAGTAAAGCCTTCTGGGTATAAGGCTCATGCCTAATGCGGGTTTGAGGGCCTTGGGGAACATGTCCCTGATGGACGGGAGCGGACCCGTATTTTCGCAGGCGTATTGTTGGTCTTGATGGTAGAATCGAGCGGTTTAGTTTGTTCTGTCAACAGATTCCCGAAATGGTTTCGCTTAGATAGAGATCGATCGCATGAACGAATCCCTGGATATTAAATCTGCCGTTAAGGTAGTTCTCGTCGTGGTTTTGGCCGCAGTTGCCGCCCTTGCTATCGAAATTGTGGTGTTCAACTGGCAAGCAGTGGAGACCGCCTTTCTTAAGGAGGTGCAACCCGTCTCCGAAGAGATGTGCGACTCCGACGGCTATCATTGCATTGAGTACACCTTCGATGATGCCGACCTGCAGAGCATAACGCTAACGTCCGACCTGCCGGAGGACCTCGAGTCCTATTCTTCCTGTTCTGTTTTCGTTATCGACGAAGGTAACTCGGCCTACAGCAAGTTGGGTGATATGCAGTTGGGCGCGGATGACTCGTATGCCATTCACCCCACGGGTAAGGTGAAAAAGTTGCTCATCGCCGCAGCCCCCATAGCGTCGAGTGTTGGGGTCGAATCCGAATCCGAAACCACCGGGTACAACGATGCCGGCCCGCAATGGGCTTATTCGGCATCCACCGACAGTACCCTTCAGCCGGGCGAGTTCTACGTTGATTATTCTGCGCAGTTCAATGTGCCCGTTCCCGTCACTATCATTAAAAAGCGCCTGCTTCTTCTGTTCGCCTGCTTGCTTTTGCTTTACGCGATTCGCCCGAAATCGGTGCTTTATCGGCGCTCTTATTCCGCTAAGCCGTTCCTGGCGTCCCTTTGCCTTGTATGCGTGGCGTGCGTTGGCGCCATTGTCGCAACCCATTATGCCAACATTGATCCAGACCATGTGGGCTATCGCCAGTACATAGAGCTTGCAGAGGCGTTCGCCAACGGGCAGCTTTTCTTGGACGCTGAGCCAAGTGCCGCCCTTATGGCCATGGACAACCCGTACGACACCGGGGCGCGTGCAGCTGCTGGCGTGGACTTCCTCTGGGATTATGCTTACTTCAACGGCCATTACTACGTGTACTTCGGCGTGCTGCCGGTCCTTCTGTATCAGCTTCCTTTCTACTTGCTTACGGGCAACGAATTGCCGGTCGTGGTGGACGTGGCCATCTCCGCTGCGGTTTTCTGCTGCGGGGCAGTGTTCCTTCTGAAGAAGACCTGCGACCGTTGGTATTCGAATACGAGCCAGGGCTTCTTCCTCATCCTGCTACTGGTGCTGCTGTTGGGAAGCTGGGCTGTTTTTGCTTGCGCGGTGCCGGGGCACTACGGCGTGCCCATCATTACGGGGCTGGCTTGCCTGGTGTGGGGGCTGGGCTTCTGGGTTGGGGCAACCGAAGGCGACGCTATTCGCTCTGGATGGGCGGTGGCCGGCTCGGCGTTCGTCGCCCTCGTTATTGCTTGCCGCCCGCAGCTTTTGGCTGGCGGCGTTTTGGGTCTGGTTCTTTTGGCGGGCTGTTTCAAGCATATGGACAAGCGCGTTTTCGCCCGTAGGCTTGCGCTTGCCCTTGTTCCATTCGTCGTGATCTTCGCCTTGGTGGGGTGGTACAATGCCGCCCGTTTCGGCAGCCCGCTGGACTTCGGCGCCAATTACAACCTAACCACCAACGACATGACGCATCGGGCATTTTCGCTCGATATATTGCCCTTTGCCCTGTTCACGTATTTGATTCAGCCGCCTTCCATGGTGCTGCAGTACCCGTATATGACAACGACCGACCTTGCTGTCGACTACTACGGCTTGAATATCGTTGAGATAATGTGGGGTGGCATTTTCGCCCTTACCCCCGTGCTGTTTGTTTCGGCTCTGCTGCTTGTGAAGCGCTTCCGCCTGCGCTTCGCCCGTACGCCCCTTGCCTTGGCGGTTGCGTCTATTGCCGTTGGATTCGTGCTGGTTGTGTTCGACGCCAGCGGTGCAGGCGTGTTGATGCGCTATGTAATGGACTTCGGCTTCTTCTTCGCGTTTGCCGCCGTGCTCTGCATCGCCCAGTTGTGGAGGGCTGAGGGCTTTGAAACGCTGCTGGTAAACGAGGGCGGCGCCTTGCGATACAGCTCCGTGGGCCTGTTGCTGGTCGCGATTGTCGTCGTTTCCTTTCTTCTCCAGGGAATATGGCTGCAGGTGAATGCGGAATGGTAAGGAATGCCCGGCGGCCGAAGCACGCGAGGGGGCATTGCAAGATCAATCGCACCCGACCGTAGGACCTCTTCGAGGACCTTCGCTATTGCCTCGCATGTAGAAGGCCTGCGCGGCTGCGGCTTGTTTTGCGCGGCGCGCGGTGGCTGCGCCGGCGACCGCGTTATGGCACCTATGCAGCACCTTCTTCTTTTCGGGGGGGTAAAGCTCGGTATAATCGGCATCCTTGGATTGAATCTCTTAACGAGCGAGGTACGAATGGATTCCGAGCGCCTGCGAGGCATCGACGTCAACGACATCATATCCGGCATCGCCGCGGGAACACCCGGCGCGGGCGTGATAGGCGGCTATTGCGAGGACGGCTTCCCGTTCTTCCACGCCAATCAGGCCATGGTGGATATGCTGGGCTACGACGACGTGGACGATTTAGTGGCCGGCATCGGCGGGCTGGTGGCGAACACGATCCATCCGGACGACATGCCGCAGGTGACCGCCGATCTGGGCGACTATCACTGCGAGGGGCGGATCTACGAGACCACGTACCGCATGCCGCGCAAGGATGGCAGCTGGTTTTGGACGGTGGACCGCGGCGAGGTGGTACGCGCGCAGGACGGCCGGCTGGCCATTATCAGCGTATGCCAGGACATGACCGCGTTCGTGCACCGTCAGCAGGAGTTGGAGCGGCGGTCGCTGATGAACGAGTCGATGCTGGGCAGCCTGCCCGGCGGCTACCATCGCTGCGCGGCCGACGAGGGCTACCCGTTCATCTATACCAGCGAGCGCTTTCGGGACATGCTTGGATGGTCCGCCGAAGAGCTGGAGACCGAGTTCGGCAACAAGTTCCTGAACCTGGTGCACCCCGACGACCGCAAGCTGACCGTCGAGTATGTGCACAAGCTTGAGTCGCATAGCGGCGACCGGTACCAGGACTCGGTGTACCGCCTGCGGTGCAAGGGGCGCGGCTACCGCTGGTTCACCGACGCCACCTTGGAGTGCGAGGTGGACGGCAGCCGCTTCTTTCAGGGCTTTTTGAGCGACACACGCCGTTCATCGCCGAGCGCGAGCAGCGCGAGGAAGAGCTTTGCCTGGCCAAGGCCGGTCAGCCTCGGCCTTGGCC
>CAVBAM010000137.1:0-4792 GCA_963593315.1 Candidatus Methanomethylophilaceae archaeon
CCCCCCACGTTGCATACAATCCCCCACGTCGCAGACCGACCCTTCACGTCGCAAACCGCCCCACGTCGCAGACCGACCCCTCGCTACACAAACCGACCCACGTCGCAAACCACCCAGGCTGCCGCAATGTCAACCGAAACGATGACTCGATTACCCATGGCGAATTCCCCGAGTTCCCGTAGCTGGACGAAAGAAACCTAGCGGGTTTCAGCGGTTCCCGTAGCTAGTCGAAGACGGCCTGGCGAGTTTTCCGAGTTTCCGTAGCCGCCTCATACAAGCTGGCGAGTTTTTCTAGTTTCCGTAGCTAACCCTTTTACGACTGGCAGGTTTTCCGGGTTCCTGTAGCCGCCGCATCCGAGCTGGCGGGTTTTCCGAGTTTGCGGGCCTCCGTGCAGCGTTTTCGGGGTTTCGCGGCAGGTTTTACGAGTTGCTGTTTGGTCGTGCGCGGGTTTTGGGGTTCCGGCGGCAGGTTTTACGAGTTGCTGTAGCGAGTTGCCTGCACGCGGGCTCGGGAATTCGGAAAACCTGCCAGCGAGGCCCGATTTCCGTGCACGGCGATTCGGAAAGTCGGAAAACCCGCCATGCCCAGAAACCCGAAGCCAGCCCCATGCCCGCAAACTTGGGAAATCGGGAAACCCGCCACACGGAGAGGCGCAGGGCGCACTACCCCCCTACTCCGCGGACCCAGCAACTCGGGAAGCCCGCCACATAAACAGGCTCAGAGTCAGTCTCTTTGCCCGCAAACTCGGAAAACCCGCCATGCCGAGAAGCCCGAAGCCAACGACACCCGCGGCCGCAGCCCAAGCTCGACGAGGCCCCGCCCCGACCAAGGCCGAAATTTCTCCTCTTCATCACCCTGAAAACCTTGCCGAGGCTTAGCCGAATCTTCCTCGAACCTTACTTACCGCTTGCGTATTCCTTGCATATAAAATTACTGTTCAGAAGGCACTTTTAAAGTGATAACGACGTGCTATCATCCGCCTTATGGCAATACTTCTCTCACATACCTCGGCTCTTCAGTGCTACCGGACGTCGCTGTTCGACGACGCCGAAAGCAGCGCCCGCAAACCGCTGCGCCGCACTCAGGCGGAACGAGCCTTGGCGAACGCGAAACCGAAATCCGACGGGATCGCCAATGCCGCAGCCCTTTGCCATGACGAACCGATCCACCTACTGATTCCCAGTGAAAGCGAGCGGAGCAGGAGCAGTCGCGTCATCTGCCACATCGCGCCGGGACAACTGCCGCTGCAAGCGTTTCTCCCCGCCGAGAACAACGTCTTCGCATCCTCGCCCGCGCTGCTCATCGAGCAGCTGGCGCTGAAACTCCCGTTTACGCAGACGATCGCCCTTGCCTGGGAGCTGTGCGGCGATTACCGGCTGGGATCCTCCCGCGACAGGACGTTCCGGCCGCGACCTTCCCTCGGCGATCCGGACGACTTCTCGTCCGCACTTCAGAACCGCCCGCGCGCCCGCGGCCTGGAAACCGCCCTGACCGCGCTGCGCTGCACCTGCGCGCACTCGGCGTCCCCTATGGAAACCATGGTTGGACTGCAGCTTTCCCTGCCCCGCTGTTACGGCGGATTCGGCCTTCCCAAGCCCCGGATGAATCACCGGATAGAGATTCCTTCCGGCGCAAGGGCGACAACGGGGAAGTCTTTCCTGGTGGCGGACCTTTTCTGGCCCGAGTACAACCTTTGCGTCGAATACCAGAGCACGCAATTCCACACAGGCGCCGAGCGCATCGACTCCGACGCTCGGCGCAGAACCGCACTCGAGGATCTCGGCATAACCGTCGTGGAAGTCACCGCCTCCCAAGCGCTCAGCAAGAGTTCCATGAACGAAGTCGCCCATGTCCTTGCGAGAAAAATGGGGAAGCGCATCAGGACGGAGTCTAAGTGGGAGGCCAAGCACGAATTGATGTGGACTCATCTACTGGAGTGGCACGGGTTCACCCGCTAGCAGATTGCCCGTTTTACGCTTAGGGATTGCCCGCTTTGGGAAATCGAGGGCAGCCGAAGCCCATCGAAGTTAACGCGGCCGGTGCAAACGTCGGACGCATTGCTGCCCCAGCGAGCCGTATTGTCGGGATCTGTCAATCGCTCTGCCGGATCAAGATTGAGATATGGCGGAAAGCCTGCTTGCCCTGGGAGGGATTGCCTTCAAATTGCCTGATGAGATTGAGGCTTCTCCGCCGAACCAACCGGGATGGTAATTTGTCCACATCGATTCCGGCCCTTGCGACCGACGAGTTTCCCGAGTTTCGTAGCCGGCTTCTCTTGACCGGCGAGTTTTCCGAGTTTGCGTAGCCAGCCCCCTCTTGGCTGGCGGGTTTTCCGAGTTTGCGGGCCTCCGTGCAGCGTTTTCGGGGTTTCGCGGCAGGTTTTACGAGTTGCTGTTTGGTCGTGCGCGGGTTTTGGGGTTCCGGCGGCAGGTTTTACGAGTTGCTGTAGCGAGTTGCCTGCACGCGGGCTCGGGAATTCGGAAAACCTGCCAGCGAGGCCCGATTTCCGTGCACGGCGATTCGGAAAGTCGGGAAACCCGCCACGCGGGAAGGCCCGGGCCAGCCCCTATGCCCCGCAGGCTCGGGAAGTCGGGAAACCTGCCGCGCGCAAGAGCGTGGAACCGTCTTCCGGGCGCACGACTTCGGAAAGTAGGGAAACCCGTCATGCAAGCGAAGCCACCCCAAGCGAACCCGCCCGCGAGAAATTCGCCCGCCTGTTAGTCGATGAGCTTTCTTCAATAACCGAGCTGGGTTATGAAGGAACGCCCACGGGTGGCGGGCGTTTTGGTGGCTAGTAGGGTTTTTCCAGGTCGGCGTGGGCTTGGGCATCGGCGTCGAGACCGTAGAACTTGCCGTCGCAAAAACGGTCGAGCGCGACGAGCGCGATCATGCCCGCATTGTCCCCGCATGCGGAAAGCGGCGGCATGACCAGGCGCACCTTGAGCTTGTCGCACATCGAGACGTAGGCAGCGCGCAGCACCGGGTTCGCCGCGACGCCGCCGCCCAGGCAAAACGTCGGCGCGCCGGTCTGGCGCAGCGCCATCTCGGCCTTCTTCACCTGCACATCCACCACGGCGGCTTCGAAGCTCGCGCAGATGTCGGGCACATTAAGCTCACGGCCCGCCGCCCGTTCGTTGTTGATGTAGGTGACCACAGCCGTCTTCAGGCCGGAAAGGCTGAACCGCATGTCGCCGGAATGCATCATCGCGCGCGGGAACGCAATGGCCTCGGGGTTGCCCGCGGCCCCCTGCTTCGACACCACCGGGCCGCCCGGGTATCCTAGGCCGAGCGCCTTGGCGACCTTGTCGAACGCCTCGCCCACCGCGTCGTCGATGGTGGCGCCAAGCACTTGGTAGTCACCCCAGCCGCGCATGTGTACCAGCATGGTGTTGCCGCCGCTGACCAGGGAAACCACCGCCGGCGGCGCAAAATCGGGCGCGCCGATCCTATTCGCATACAGATGACCTTCCAGGTGGTTTACGCCCACCAGCGGCTTGTTCGCCGCCCATGCCGCGCCCTTGGCAAACGCGACGCCCACCACGAGCGCGCCCACCAGGCCCGGCGCGTAAGTGACGCCCACGCCGTCAAGGTCTGCCCAGGTCAGCCGCTCGCGACCCAGGCGAGCCGCTGCGACTTCCAAACACTCGTCGCACACGCCGCAGATGGCCTCGATATGCTTGCGGCTGGCAATTTCGGGAACGACGCCGCCGAAGCGCGCGTGGAAATCGATCTGGCTCGCCACCACGTCGGAAAGCAGGTTGCCCGCGCCATCCACGATGGCGGCGGCGGTTTCATCGCACGAACTTTCGATGGCCAGGATGAGCGGACGGGCGAGCTGCGTCGCGAGCTGCGCGGCGGGCGCCTCGGCAAAGGAGCCGGCGGCGCCATTGGCGCCAGGCGTCGCCCCGGCTTCGCCAGCCTTGCCCTGCGCCGCCAAGGCAACCTGCGCGTCGTGGGCACCATCCACCTGCAAGCGCATGCCGGCAACGGCCGCGCGCTCAGTTCGGGACGCGGCGGCGGGAGCGCCCGCCGACGAGGACGCGCTCTGGGCGCCGGCCGCGCCCTCGGTTCCAAGCCCGACGCCGGCCGTGCCCTCGGCTCCGGTCGCAATCGGGGCAGCAGCCCCGGCCTCAATTTCAGACGAAGGCGCGTGACCGCAGATCAGCGGCTCGATAGCTCCCTCCATGATGACGGCGTCCTCGTGATCGGAGTAATAGCGCGGGCGCTTGCCGATGGAGCTCATCCCAAGCATCTCGTAAAACGCCTGGGCGCCCGCGTTGCTCGCGCGCACCTCGAGGGAAACCGAAGTCGCACCCAAATCGCGCGCATCAGCGGCCACGCGCGAAATCAACCGCCGCGCAATGCCGCGACGCCGCCACGCCGGGTCCGTGCCAATTTTCAAGATCTGCACCTGGCCGTCAACGATCATCCCACCGGCATAGCCAATTAGCCGGAGTTCGTTAGTTGCCGCAGGTTTGGAAGAGTCAGCGAGGGTATCTGTGGTGGCGCAGCCCGCAGGGAAGGCGGAGTCGTGACGCACTTCGGCATGCATGCCTGCAACTTCGCCGCAGGACGCGCCACCACAGGCAGCCGCAGCGCCGGCAGAGCCGCCGTTCGGCAAAACGTCAGAACCAGCATATGCCGCCCACCAGGTACGATCCGCGCGCGGGAGCTCGTCGGCAACCTGGTTGGCGTTCCAGGCATCCGAGCCCATGACCTGCGACTCCATGGCCGCGACGTCGGCCGCATGCGCCGCGTCGAGCGGCTTGTAGGTGATGCCGTGCGCGTCGG
>CAVBAM010000138.1:0-4781 GCA_963593315.1 Candidatus Methanomethylophilaceae archaeon
TTCCACAGCCCGCTCATGCGCGAGGCGGCAGACGGGCTTGACGCGTATCTTTCCGGCGTGACGTTCAACGAGCCGACCATTCCCGTCATCTGTAACACCGACGCGCGCCCGATGGATGCCGCGAGCACCCGTGCGCGCCTGGTTGCCCACCTGACGCACCCGGTGCTGTTCCAGCAAAGCGTGGAGAAGCTCGCCGGTGCGGGCATCGACTGCTTCGCCGAGGTCGGTTTCGGCGGCGTGCTGTCTAACCTGGTCAAGCGCATCGACCGTAGCGCCGCGCGCCCGTGCGTGCAGGATAGGGAAAGCTTCGACGCGTTCGTTGGCGCGAACGCTTCTTAAAGGAGGTGCCCGCATGGGCGAAACAATCGAAACCCCGCGCCGAGCCGCGCTCGTTACCGGGTCGTCGCGTGGCATTGGAGCCGCCATCGCCGAAGAGCTGGCGGCTGCCGGCTTCGACGTGTGCCTGAACTGCTCGAGCGAGGCCGGCTTGCCGGCGCTTGAGGAGGCCGCGCAGCGCCTGGCGCGAACCTATGGCGTGCGCACGTGCGCCCATGCGGCCAGCGTTGCCGACGCCGAGGAGGCATCCGGGCTGGTCAAGGCGGCGCACGAGGCCTTCGGGCGCCTCGACGTGCTGGTGAACAACGCCGGCATCACGCGCGACGGGCTGATGGTGCGCATGAAGGAGGCCGATTTCGACGACGTCATCGCCGTGAACCTCAAAGGCACCTTCAACACGTGCAAGGCCGCCGGCGCCATCATGATGAAGCAGCGCTACGGGCGCATCGTCAACATGAGCAGCATATCCGGCGTGGGCGGCAACGCCGGCCAGGTGAATTACGCCGCGTCGAAGGCCGGCGTCATCGGCATCACCAAAACGATCGCGCGCGAGCTTGCGGCGCGCGGCGTGACGGCCAACGCGGTCGCCCCCGGCTTCATCGAAACCGACATGACCGGCGCGCTGTCCGAAAAGCAGCGCGAGGCGGTGGGCGCGCAGATTCCCGTGAAGCGTTTCGGCCAGGCCGCCGAGGTCGCGCACCTGGTGCGTTTTTTGGCAAGCGAGCAAGCGGGCTACATTACCGGGCAGGTCATCTGCATCGACGGAGGTTTGGCACTATGAGCAACATCGTAAACGGCGTTGAAACCCGCCGTCCCGACGGGACGCATCGCGTCGTCATCACCGGTATGGGGGCGGTTTCCCCGGCAGGCGTCGGCGTTGACGCGCTGTGGGAAGCCGTTATGGGCAAGTGCTGCTGCATCGGCCCCATCACGCGTTTCGACACGGAAGGCTACAAGGTGCACATCGCGGCCGAGGTGCGCGATTTCGACGCGACCGAGCATGGCCTTTCCAAGAAGGAGGCGCGTCGGTTCGAACGCTTCGTCCAGTATGCCATCGTAGCGGCCGACGAAGCCATGGCGCAGTCCGGCCTGGACATGGAAGCTGAGGACGGATCGCGCGCGGCGGTGATCTTCGGTGCCGGCATCGGCGGCATCGACGAGCTGCAAAGCGGCTTCTACACGCTGCATGACAAGGGACCCAAGCGCGTGAACCCCCTGTTCGTACCCACCATGATCGGCAACATCGCCGCAGGCCATTTGGCTATCCGCTATCGTATGCGCGGCGAGTGCATCGACGTCACCACCGCCTGCGCCACCGGCGCGCACAACATCGGCGCCGCGGTGCGCTCCATCCGCCACGGCTACGCCGACGTGGCGCTTGCCGGCGGCGCGGAGGAGTCGGTGAACCCCATCTGCATCGCGGGCTTCGCCAACTTGGGCGCGCTTTCCGAGGAAGAGGATCCCACGTGCGCCTCGCTTCCCTTCGACCGTCGCCGCGGCGGCTTCGTCGCGGGCGAGGGCGCGGGCGCGGTGGTGCTCGAGTCCTTGGAGCATGCGCTGGCGCGCGGAGCGAAACCCATCGCCGAAATCACCGGCTTCGGCTCGACCGGCGACGCGTACCACATGACCGCCCCCGAACCTTCCGGCGAGGGAATCCTGCGCGCGATGCGCCAGGCGCTTGACGAGGGCGGTTTCACGCCGCAGGACGTGGGACACGTCAACGCCCACGGCACGGCCACCCCGGCAAACGACGCCACCGAGTCCCGCGCGCTGTTGGCGCTTGCGGGCGAGGAGGCGGGGCGCACCATCCCCGTCATGTCCGTCAAGGGCGCGACCGGCCACACGCTTGGCGCCGCCGGCGCCATCGAGGCCATTGTCACGGCGCGCGCGGTCGCTGCCGCTTGCGTGCCGCCGACGACCGGCTTTGGCGAGCCCGACCCCGACTGCCCGGTCAACGTGGTTCGCGAGGCTATTGTCGACTATCCCCAGAAGGTGGCGCTGTCCAACAGCCTCGGCTTCGGCGGGCATAACGCGGTGCTGGCCATCTCGCCGTTTGGCGAAGCGGAGTAAGGGGCGGGCATGCAAGACATCCAGTATCCCTGCGGCCGCGACGTCATCGAGCGCGTGCTGCCGCATCGCGACCCGTTCGTGTGGGTCAGTCGCATCATCGAGTGCACGCCGGGCGAGCACGTCGTCGCCGAGCTCGACGTCGCCGCCGACCTGCCGCTGTTTGCGGGCCATTTCCCCGGGCATCCGGTGCTTCCGGGCGTCATCATCATGGAAGCGCTCGCGCAGGCGATGTCGTTTTCCGTGCTCGTTGGGCGTGGGGATGAGGGCACGCTCGGCTTTTTCGCCGGCATCGACGGTGCGAAGTTCCGCAACCAGGTGCTTCCCGGCGATGTGCTTACCCTCGAGGGCACCGTGGTGAAGAACGGCTCGCGCATGGTGGTGGCCGAGGTTGAGGCGCGCGTGGGCGACAAGGTAGCCGCCACGGCGACGCAGAAGTACGTGCTCGCACGTGCGTAGTTGATAAGGAAAGCGGCAATGAAGTTCAACAAGCAGGATTACATCACCTTCGACAGCGCCGGCGCCTTCAAGCAAGACGCCGCTGCGCCCGTCGAGGTGCCGAAGGCCGATAGCGCCGCCCGTGACGCGGACGTCGTATACCGCCTCGGACGCATTTGCGAGGAGGCGCGTGCGGACATGAACACGTCGCCGAACGCGCTCGGCGCCACGGACATGTCGGTCTACACGCAGGTGGAGCCGAGCCGGGCGCAGTCCCTGCCCACCGCCGGAGGAGAGGGATGCGAGCAGGACGGCCCCGTGGCGCTGGTCGTCGCACGCGGGCGCATGGCGAAGAAGACCATCCTGGCCTGCCAGGATGTCGGCTTTTCCGTCTGCGCCGCCTACACGCAGGACCGCCGGGGCGAGGCCTATCTCAAGCTCGCTGACAGCAAGGTGAGCCTTGGCGATGCCTATACCGACGCGCTGTTCTCCAACAGCTACGCCGTGCTCGAGGCCGCGCATGCCTGCAAGGCGTCGGTCGTTTTGCTCGGCGAGGAGGCCGAGCCGCTTTCGAAGGTGGATACGTTCCTTTCCCGCGCGAACGTCGAGGGGATCCGCGTGTTCACGTCCTTGGGGGACTCGCCGCATCTGGGCTGGGTGCTGTGCACCACCGACAAGGACGCGCACGGCTTCGGGTCGTGGCGCACGTGTAGGCACTGCAAGTTGAAGTTCGACAGCGCCAGCCTCGCGGCGGGCCACTACATCTGCCCGAGCTGCGGCGGGTATCTGCGCATGAACTCGACCGAGCGCATCAACGACCTGCTCGACGCCGGTTCCTTCACGGAATGGGACCGCGTGCTCGCCGAAACCGACCCTCTGGGATTTCCGGGGTATATGGACAAGCTGGCGGCCCAGCGCGAGAAGTCGGGGCTTGAGGAGGCCGTGCGCACCGGCGAGGGAACCATCGCGGGCCTGCGCGCAGCCATCGGCATCATGGAGTCGACGTTCTTCATGGGCTCTATGGGCAATGTGGTGGGCGAGAAGGTGACGCGCTTGTTCGAGCGCGCGACCGAGTTGCGCCTGCCCGTCATCATCTTCACGGCCTCGGGCGGCGCGCGCATGCAGGAGGGGCTCGTCTCGCTCATGCAGATGGCGAAAACCTCGTGTGCCCTTCAGCGCCACGGCGAGGCGCACTTGCCCTACATTTCCGTCATCACCGATCCGACGACCGGCGGCGTCACCGCGTCGTTTGCCATGGACGGCGACGTTATCATCTCCGAGCCGCATGCGCTCATCGGGTTCGCCGGCCAGCGCGTCATTCGCGACACCATCCGCCAGGAGCTGCCCGAGGGATTCCAAACCGCCGAGTTCGCGCTCGAGCATGGATTGATTGACGCCATCGTCGAGCGCGCCGATTTGCGCGCGACCTTGGCGCATATCCTCGCGGTACACAAGGCGACGTCCATGCAGGTGCGTCCGGCGGACGCGAAGGCGGGCGCGAGCGACATCCTGGTGAGCTACGAGGCCGTGCGCGACAACCTCGCCCATGGCACGGCCACCTACAACACCGTCACCTTCGGCAATCTCAAGCCCGAGGAGATGACGGTCGAGGAAGAGCAGGTGTGGGACAAGCTGCGCCGTTCGGTCATGTCGTCGCTGGCGCCCGATTCGCGGCGCTCTCCTGCGAACAAGCGCGTCGAGCGTGCCATCGCCGAGGGCGGCTTCGATGCCGAGGGCGGCGCGTCGCTCGAGGTCGAGGCGGGCCACGGCGCCGATGCGGAGATCGGGGGCGAAGGGGATTGTGGCGCACGCGGCGCGAAGGCCGCCGTCGCCGGCGTCGCCGCGGCGGTGGTATCGGCCGCTTGCGGCGGCGAGGACGATAACCGCGCGTGGCGCAGCGTGCAGCTTGCGCGCAACGTGCATCGCCCCACGGCCATCAC
>CAVBAM010000139.1:0-4753 GCA_963593315.1 Candidatus Methanomethylophilaceae archaeon
ATTTCCGAGGCGAGGCGGCGGTGTCCGGTTGCCCGCCGGACGATATCCCGCCCGAAGTTCCGCCTTCGCCGGGCAATCCGCCCTACTGGATGGCGCGAATCTGTTCGGCTAGCCAGTTCGCCCATTCCTCGACGCCTTCGCCCTTGGTTGCGGCGATGGGGAAAATGGGAGCGTTGGGGTTGAGCTGCTGCACCGAGGAATTGAACGCGTCGCGATCGAAGTTGAACACGGGCATGGTGTCC
The DNA here is from genome assembly GCA_963593315.1 of Candidatus Methanomethylophilaceae archaeon. Taxonomy (GTDB): domain Bacteria; phylum Actinomycetota; class Coriobacteriia; order Coriobacteriales; family Eggerthellaceae; genus Senegalimassilia. The sequence continues at coordinate 243 of CAVBAM010000139.1, forward strand.
ACCTTGTTCAGGATAACCACACGCGACGCCTGGAACACGCCGGGGTACTTCAGCGGCTTGTCGTCGCCCTCGGGCACCGACAGGATCATCACCTTGGCGTTCTCGCCCAAATCGAAGTCGGTCGGGCACACCAGGTTGCCGACATTCTCCACGATGATGAGGTCAAGGCGCTCCAAGTCCAGCACGTCGATGGCGCGGCTGATCATGTTGGCCTCCAGATGGCATGCCCCGCCCGTGTTGATCTGCACGGCGGCGATGCCCTGCGCCTTGATCTTCTCCGCGTCCACATTGCTGGCGATGTCGCCCTCGATGACGGCGATGTTGAACTCGTCGCGCAGCGCCTCGATGGTGGCCAGGATGGTCGAAGTCTTGCCCGAACCGGGGCTGGCCAGCAAGTCAACCACGTAGACATGGTTGTCGGCAAAACGCTTGCGCAGCTGAGCCGCCAGCTGGTCGTTCTTGTCAAGAATCGGCTGCTTGATGTCGATATGCATCAGGAATCCTCCTCGTCAGGCAAATCGACCTCGATGGAGTCGATCTGCAGTTCGCGTCCGGCCAGAAGTTCCGTCGAGAAACCCCCGCAAGCCGGGCATGCCATATGGAATCGGTCGTGCTCGTATTCGATGCCGCAGTCCAAACAACGGCTTTTCGGCTTCACCATGTTGATGACCAGCTCCGCGCCCTCGCTGACAGTGCCTTCGGTTAGCACCTCGAATGCGAAGCGTAGCGAGTCCTCGATGGCCTCGGTCATCTCGCCGATGGACAGGGTCACCTTCAGCACCTTGAGCGCACCGGCCTGCCGCGCCGATTGGTCGACGGCATCCATTACGCCCGTCATGATACCCAGTTCGTGCATGAACCACCTTTCGCCTGCGCGCGGCCACAATGCGCCACGCGAAACGGACTTGTCCATAGTAAACCGAAAACGGCCCGCGGAACACAGGTCCGCAGGCCGTCCGTTTCAGCTAATCGCCAGCCGGCGCACTGCACGGCGGCGGCATTCCTTTCGCCGACAAGGGCGGCCGCGCAGTTACTTGCGCTTGGCCACCTTCAGCTTCTTCGGCTTGTTGGCCGCAGCCTCGGCTGCCTCTTCCTTGGCGATCGCCTGGTTCTGCTTCTGAATGCGGCTGCGCAGAACAACGCGCGCAATGAGCAGCGACAATTCGTAGAGCACAACGAGCGCGGCGAACATGAGCAGCATGGTCACCGGGGAGGCGTCGGGCGTGATGATGGCGCACAGTACCAGCAGGCCGACGTAGATCTCGCGCCACTTCCCGCGCAGGGTTTTGTACGGGATGATGTCGAAGATGACCAGGTAGAACACCACCAGCGGCAGCTCGAACGCCAGGCCGAAGCCCAACTCGAACTTGATGATGATGTCAACGTAGGTGGACATGCGGGGCGTGACGGTGCCCAGGCCCATGGCCTGGTCGGTAAGCCACTGGAACGCCGGGTTCAGGATGATGGCGTAGCAGAACACCGTGCCGATGACGAACAGCACCACGGCGATGGCGAACGTCGGGACGAACCACCTGCGCTCGGAAGGTTTGAGCGCCGGCAGGAAGAACGCCAGCAGCTGCCACAGGATAACCGGGGAGCAGGCCACGATGGCCGCCCAGATGGATATCTTGAAGCGCGTGGCGAACGCCTCGAACGGGTCGAGCGCCACGAACGAGGTGAGGCCCTGCGCATCCTTCGGCAGGAACTCGGCGATGGGCAGCATGAGGAACTGGCCCATGGTGGGCGTGGCCATGTAGAACACGCACACGCCGATGATCAGGCATACGACGATGCGCACCAAGCGCATGCGCAGCTCGCCCAAGTGGTCGAAAAGGGGCATGCGCGCCGGTCCGATAGGCATCGGTTATTCCCCCTTCGTTTCGTCGGTTGCGGAAGTTGCGGCAGCGGCGGGAGCCGCGGTCGCCGGAGCGGCAGCGGGTGCGGCGGGCGCAGCCTCGGCCGGCTTGGCCCCAGGCTGAGCCTCGTTCTTCGCCGCATCGGCGGCGGCCAGCGCTTCCTGCTTGGCCTTTTCCGCACGCTCGGCGTCGGCCGCCTGCTTGGCCGCGCGTTCGCGGTCGTAGCGGGCCTTGCGCTCGGTGAAGCTTTCCTGCTTCGCCTGGGTGCGCGGCTGTTGGGACGCCGCGGCCGAAGGCGAGGAATGGGTTGCCTTCGAAGCGGCCTTGTCCACCTTGTCGGCAGCGGCCTTACCGGCCTTCGCCGCCTTGTCCATGGCGTCAAGCGGGTTCTTGAACGGCTCGTCGGAATCGGGATCGTAGACCTCGTTCTTGATAACCTTGTTCATTTCCTCTTGAGCGCTTTGGAATTTCCTGATCGCCTTGCCGAGGGTTTTCGCCATAGCCGGCAGCTTGTCGGGGCCGAACAGCAGAAAACCAAACAGCAAGATGAGGAAGAGCTCGAATCCTCCGATGCCGAACAACGCATTCCCCTTCGTACGCGTACCTATATATTCGTTCGTTGCGCCGGGGCGCAACAGCCACTCATGGTAGCACAAACGCCGCTTGCCCCTTTGCGCTCCCCTTCTCTACAGAAAAAGATTCCGTGGGGATTATCCGCGCAAAAGAAGCAACGGCGTTGCAAAATTCGGTGCCTTAAGCCGACAGAACGGACAGCGCGATGGTCGGGATGCCCAGCGCCAGCACCAGGATGACGCACACGACCACAGTGAACACCTTCTTGGTGCGCGCCGCCGCCTCGCGACGGGCCTTCTCCTTGCGCTCACGCTCCTGAGCAGCCTTGATGCGCTCCGATTTCTGCTTGGCGGTAAGTTTTTGATTCGTTCCCATGCTATGACCTCAACTTCGAGCGGATCTCGATGATGCGGGCGATGTTGCGGGCCACTTCCACGCCCACATGCCAGCGGTTCTTCTCGTAGAGCACCTTGCCGCCGACCATCGTCATGAGGATGTCGGTGCCGTTGCAGGCGCTAACCACATCGGAAATCGGGTCCGACGTGGGGGTTTGATGCGAGCCGGACATGTCCACCGCGATGACGTCGGCCAGCTTGCCAACCTCCAGGCTGCCCACCTTGTCGTCCATCTTCAGCGCCTGCGCGCCGCCGATGGTGGCCATTTCCAGCATCGTCTTCGAATCGATGAAGCCGGTGCGGCTGACCGCGCGCTGCAGCAGCATGCCGATGCGCATTTCGATGAGCATGTCGGTGGAGTCGGTTGCGGCGGGGCTGTCGGTGCCCAGGCCGACGCGCAGACCCGCGCGGCGGAATTCCTCGAGCGGCGCCACGCCCATGCCGAGCTGCGCATTGATGCGCGGGCAGCTGGCGATGGAGACGTCGTATTCCTTCATCTTGCGGATGTCGCGGTCCTCGGCGTAGACGCCGTGCACCACCATGACGTTGTCGCTTTCGAACGCGCCCCAGTTCAGCGCGTAGTTGATGGGCGTCGTGCCCGTGGGGAGCCACGGCGGGACCTCCACGAAGCCGCGCTTGTTGTCCATGGTATGGACGGAAAACGGCGAGGAGCCGTAGCGCACGAAATCGCATTCCTCGCGGTCGCCGGCCAGGCGCAAGGCCACCGGCACCTTCTCGCGCACGGCGAAGTCGGAAATGCGGCGGAACACCTCGGGGTGGCACGCGTACACGGCCGCCGGGGACACGCCGATGGTGATGCGGGAGGTGTCCACCTCTTCGCGCCAATGCGTGATGTCGTTCTCGGCGGTGCGCATGGCGAAGTCCACGCGGCGACGGTCCATGGCGCTGACCTCGCGATAGATAACGCCGCGCATGCCGATCTTCTGCGCCGCGGTGCAGCTGGCGCCCGTCGAGGTAACATCGGCCACCGTGGTGATGCCGCTGGAAAGCGCCTCAAGGCCGCCGAGGATGGCGGAATCGTACCAGTCGGCCACGTCGAGGCGCGACGCGAGTTCGCGCATGGACATGATCCAGGTGGCGTAGGGCACGTCGTGCACGATGCCGCGCATGACGGCGTTTTCCAGATGGGTGTGCAGGTCGATGAAGCCGGGGAGGATGGCGCTCGCGCCGAAGTCCTTCGTCTCCTCGTCCGGATAGCGCAGCTTGAGCATGCCGGCGTCGCCGATGTCGCGGATAACGCCGTCGCGGATGAGCACCGCGCCGTTTTGTATGGGTTCCGCCGTTATGGGGAGCACGTATTGTGCGCACAAAAGCATAGGCAGCCTCGCTTGGTCACTCGCTGGGGATTTGCGGCTCTTAACTCGTAACCCCGTATGATAGCACCCCGGGCGTGCGGCCCTCCCCTGCCGGGGCGCGTTCATGAAAGCAACGTGCGGGAACGCCCGGCGGGCGGGCGGTTGGCGGCGCGGACGGGAGGCGGTACGAGCGACGCGGGCGACCCCCGTCGGGCGGGCGGCCCCCGTCGGGCGGGCGGGCGGCCCTCGTCGGGCGGCAGGCGACCCCCGTCAGGTGCCCCTCGTCGGGCAACCCCTTCTCCAGCCGCTTACTTAGTCAGCGGCAACGTGGCCGTGAACGTGGTGCCCGCCTCCTGCGTACTCGCGACCGA
>CAVBAM010000140.1:0-4705 GCA_963593315.1 Candidatus Methanomethylophilaceae archaeon
CATGTTCGGCCAGTACAAGCGCATCCGCAACGAATGGACCGGCGTGCTTACCGGAAAGGGCCTGGAATTCGGCGGGTCGCTCGCCCGCACCGAGGCGACCGGCTACGGCCTGGTTTACTTCGTGGACGAGTACCTGAAGAGCACGGGCGACTCCTTCGAGGGCAAGAACGTTGTCGTGCACGGTTCCGGCAACGTGGCCATCTACGCCATCCAGAAAGTCGCGCAGCTCGGCGGCAAGACCATCGCGTGCTCCGACACCAAGGGCTGGATCGAAGATCCCGAGGGCATCGATTACCAAATTCTCGAGCACGTGTACAACAAGAAGCGCTCCGGCAACGACAAGGGCGTTTCCCTGGCGATGTACGTCGACGAGCGCCCGAGTGCCATCTGGCACGAAGGCGACGGGCGCGGCGTATGGCAGCTGCCCTGCGACGTCGCGCTGCCCTGCGCCCGCGAGAACACGCTTTTGCTTGAAGACGCGAAGGCGCTGGTGGCGGGCGGCTGCAAGGCCGTCGGCGAGGGCGCGAACATGCCCACCACCATCGAGGCGACTGAATACTTCCAGGAAAACGGCGTGGCTTTCATGCCCGGCAAGGCGGCCAACGCCGGCGGCGTGCTGGTGTCCGGCCTGGAAATGAGCCAGAACGCCGAGCATCTGAGCTGGACGTTCGAAGAGGTCGACGGCAAGCTCGAGGAGCTCATGCGCGGCATGTTCCACAACGTCGACGACACCGCGACGAAGTACGGCCATAAGGGCAACTTCGTCATGGGCGCCAACATCGCGGGCTTCGAAAAGGTTGCCAACGCGATGATCGCCCAGGGCATCGTGTAATCGCCTCCCCTTCGGCTAAATTATCGACGCTGGATTCGGCGCAACGAAAAGGGCGGGACCCCATTAAGGGATCCCGCCCTTTTCTAGTTTCGGCAACATATCGCCAACTCACGAGCTGCGCAAGACGCAAAGCGCCGCACTGTCCTTACAGGACGAGATTCTCACGCACCCAGTCAATATTGCCTTTGACAGTGGCGATCAGTTCAGAGATGTCGTCGAACTTGCGCATGGGTCGCAGGAAATGCTCGAAGGAGACCTTCATATACTGCCCGTAGATATCGCCATCGAAGTCGAGCAGGTGTACCTCGCAGGTAGCCGTGGCGCGATCGGCGAACGTCGCCGCGACGCCGACGTTGACGGCAGCCTTGTAGCGCTTGCCGTCAACAGTTGCAAAAGCAGCGTAGACGCCATCGCCAAGCGGGCGCATTTGATCGGAAACTTCAAGATTGGCGGTGCGTATTCCCATGTCGGCGCCTTCACCTCGCCCAGGCGTTACCACACCGGTCATGAAGTAGGAACGCCCAAGAAGCTCGTTGGCCTCGGCGATATTGCCGTCGGCCAAAAGCAGGCGAATGCGGGTAGCGGTGATGGGAGCCCCGTCGACGCTCTTCAGGTCGTGCGCGTCAACGGCCATACCGTGACGATCGGCCCATTCGCGCAACTCGGGAACGGCACCTGCCGCCTTCGCGCCGAAACGGAAATCCGACCCAACATGCAGATGTGCGGGAACGCCCGACCCGAACGTGCGCGCAAGGAATTCCTCCGGCGAACTGGCGGCGAATTCGCGCGTGAAGGGTAGCGCGACAACCGCGTCGACGCCGGTGCCCGCCAGCATGGAGAGGCGCTCCTCGTTCGACATCAGCTTTTTCAAGCGCTGCGCATGGAACATTTCATCGGGATCGATATCGAAGGTAAGTGCGATCGAGCGACCGCCGTTTGCACGTGCCGTTTGACAAGCGCAGTTGATAAGGAAACGATGACCGCGATGGACGCCGTCGAAGACACCGAAGGCACACGACGCGCCTTCGAAAACCTCGCGATGAAACGATTCGTCCGCTCTATATATCTGAGCCACGAAGCACCCCCGTCTGAAATACGCAGCACGGCTTGAAACGTGCACGGCGCTGATCGAATGAATACAAGGCAACTAATTTATTATCCGCGATGACGGCGACCACTTCCCCATCATCCGCAGGTCGAGCGCTTTCGCGCACCCCCGACGTGCAGGCGCAGATTTGCGCCTCGGCCGACGTTTTCGCATACTCGAACAACGCGACCGCGCCTCCCTCGAGCATGTTGCCATTGCCAACCACAGACGCGAGCGCACCGTCGGCGTACAAAAAGCGGCAACCGAGAAGGCGCACCGGATCGAGCGCGGCGCGCTGCCCCAATTCGGACAGGGTTTCGAGCGACACGCAATCCTCAACGGACAGGCTGCCCGACACCAAGCGCCGCAAGGCTTCAAGATGCGCGCACGTGCCCAAATCGCGGCCGATATCGCGCGCCAAAGCACGAATATAGGTGCCCTTCGAAACGCGGAAATCCACCACCCAGGTAGGGTTTCCGTCATCGGGAGAGGTTTCAATTCCGCGCAAATCCGCCTGCATGACTTCGATCGGGCGCGGCTTCAGCTCGATGATGCGACCGGCGCGTGCCTCGTCGCATGCCTTGCGCCCACCCACCTTGATGGCGCTGTATGCGGGCGGCATCTGCAGGTGCTCTCCCAACAGCTCGGAAAGATAGTTCCGCGCGAACGCCTCGTCGGAGAGCTGTTCGGGCACGCTTGCGCTGCGAATGGAAGATCCGCACGCGTCATCGGTGTCGGTTTCAAACCCGAATTTGATGGATGCGCGGTACGATTTGTCATGTGCCGTGAGATAGGAGGCCAGACGCGTCGCCGGCCCCACGCAAATGGGCAGCACGCCGCTGGCCATCGGATCGAGCGTCCCCGTATGCCCGACACGCTTCTCCCCGAATACGCGCCGGCAGCGGTTCACCACGTCATGCGAGGTCATTCCTGCAGGTTTATCCACGCCGACGACGAACGAGAGGCCCGACTCCCCCCGCTTCACGAGGCGTTCACCGCCTTGGCGATAGCAGTTTGCACAACGGCGAGCGCCTCGTCGATAGGACAATGCAACGTGAAGCCCGCTGCAGCCACATGACCGCCCCCGCCGAGCTTCTCGGCGATGGCGGCGACGTTGGTGTCATCCTTTGCGCGAATGGAGGCGCGGATGCAGTCCTCCTGCTCGCGCAGCATGCAGGCAACGCGAACGCCCTCGACGCCGCGAATGACGTTGACCAGCGGCTCCGCATCCGATTTAACTGCACCGAAGCGCTCGAAGTCGGTGCGCGTGAGATAGCTGATGACCGCAAGGCCGCCTTCGACGAAGGCCATGCGCTCAAGCGCAACGCCTTCCAGGCGCAGCGATGCCACGGTGCGATTCTGGAAGATCTCGCGAGAGATGGCGGCAGGATTTGCTCCCGCTTCAACCATCTGCGCCGCAAGAGCCATGCAGCGCGCATCGGTGTTCTGGAACTGGAAACGCCCAGTATCGGTGACCAAACCCGTGAAGCAGCAGTGAGCGATGTCGCCGGACCGGTCAACCCCCAAATACCCGCAAAGCTCCCAGATGAGCATCGTGGTGGAGGCGGCATCCGGGTCGGTATAGCACGTAGCGCACATGCGCTCGGGAACTGCATGATGGTCGATGGTGAACGACGTCTTCGCGGTATCGAGCAGGCGGCAGGCATCTTCGCCGATACGCTCGCGCGTGGGCACGTCTACGCCGACGAAAACATCGGCGGGCCCGTCGTAGGCGCCCGCGAACGCAACCTCGGCGACACCCGGCAACACACGCGCGAGATTCGATTCCACCGGCTCGTCCTTAACCAGGACGCAAACAGCCCGTTTGCCCATCTGACGCAAGGCAAGGGCGAGCGCCAGCTGCGACGAGAGGCAGTCGCCGTCGGGGCTGACGTGTCCGCAGATCACGAAATTATCCAAATCGGCCAGCTGATTAGCGAGGGTTTGCAACGTGCAATTCGTTTGCGGCGTCACCGTCATGAAGCTCACCTAGCCTCGATTGGACGCATCCGCGTCATCCGAGAGTTCCACTTCGGCCTGCGCAGCTTCCAGCGCAGCGGAGATTTCCGCCGACTGCCTGTTGCGCTCGGCGTCCTGCTCCAATGCCGTCGCGATACGCTGAGCCTCATCGACGGAGCGGTCGAGAATGAAGCGCAAAGACGGCGTGACGCGCCAGGAAAGCTGACGGGCCATAAGCGAGCGGATGCGGCCGGAAGCCTTCTCGAAGGCTGCGGCGGCTGCCTCGTAATCCTTAGGCTCGGCAGTGTAGAAGACGTTGCAAGCGCTGCGATCATAGCTGACTTCGCACCCCGTGACCGTGACGAGAGACAGACGCGGGTCGGAGATTTCAAACAGCAGGATATTGGCAATAACTTCGCGGGCCTGCTGGTTGACCTTGCGATTCTGGGAACCTTGTTTCATGAGCTTATCCCCTTTGTTGCATAACGGACAAGATGAAAAAAGCCGAGGTCTGCGACAAGCAGGCCCCGGCTTGGCGAGCGCTGAGCCCTACTCGGTGCGCTCGACCTCCTTGATGACATAGCCCTCGATGGTATCTCCCACCTTGATGTCCTGGTAGCCGGCAACGCCGATGCCGCATTCGTAGCCCTGCTTGACGGCCTTGACGTCGTCCTTAAAGCGGCGCAGCGATGCGAGCTCGCCCTCGAAGATGACCGTGCCGTCGCGCACGATGCGGATCTTGTCGTCGCGATGCAGCTCGCCCTCGGTGATGTAGCAGCCGGCAACCGTGCCGACCTTGGGCACCTTGAAGGTCTCGCGAACCTCGG
>CAVBAM010000141.1:0-4700 GCA_963593315.1 Candidatus Methanomethylophilaceae archaeon
GCACCTTTGCGCGAGGGGCTCGTGCGCTTGCTGGATCTGCACGGCCATGAATGCGTCTGCTGCGAATCGTTTCCCGATGCCGCAGGCGAGGCGCTGGCGGCCGATGCCGACTGCGTCCTGCTCGACCTCTCGCTCCCCGGCGCCTTCGGGCACCAAATCTGCCGCGACATCCGTCGCGACAGCGACGTCCCCGTGATCGTGGTCACGTCCTCCGACAGCGAGTTCGACGAGGTCCTGAGCCTTGATGTGGGAGCCGACGATTACGTGACCAAGCCCTACCGCCCCGCCGTGCTGCTTGCCCGCATCGAGCGAGCGCTTGCGCGCAGGCAGGATTCGGAAGCTACGACCTCGAAGGCCCTCGAAGTCGGCGGCGTCTCGCTTGACCCTTCACGCGGCGAAGTTTCGTTTGGAAGCAAAACCTGCGAGCTCACGCGCAACGAGCTGCGCATCCTTCATGTGCTCATGCAAAGCGCGGGCGAGGTCATCACGCGCGCCGAGCTCATGGAGGAGCTTTGGCAGACCGACTCCTTCGTGGACGACAACACGCTCACGGTGAACGTCAACCGCCTGCGCCGCTGCCTCGAGAATATCGGCGTGCCGGGCGGCTTTGTCGAGACCAAGCGCGGACAAGGCTACTTGGTGCGCCCATGAGCGGGCCAAGATGGAGCTTCGCAGCCTTCGCCCGTGACCGCGCCCCGCTGGCCGCCGTCGCCCTTCTCTGCATCGGGGCCGCAGCGTTCGTGCTCGACGTGACGCAAGCGACAACGGGGACCATCGCGCTTGTGACCGTCCTGCTGCTTGCAGGCCTCGCCGCCGCGCTCTTGGTCGCCTATCACCGCGACGCGCGCTTCTGGCGCCAACTCGCCGATTTATCGGACGACCCCGCCTCCGCGCGCTTCATCTCGTCGCTCCTCTGCGAAGCCCGCACACTCGAAGCCCGGCTCGCTTGCGAAGCGTTGCAAGCGCAGAGCGCCGCCGCCACCGACGAGGTCAACGCCATTCGCGACGATGCGAGCGCCCATCGGCGCTACACCGAGCTCTGGGTGCATCAAGCCAAGGCGGCTGTGGCCGCGCTGCAACTCGAGCTCGCTCCGCTGCACGGCGCCGATGCCGATTCCGCGCGGGCCGAGCTCGCGCGCATCGAGGCGCAGATCGAGCAGGCCCTGTACTGCTCTCGCGCCCAAACCGTGAGCAACGACTACCTTATCCGCGAGGTCAAGCTCATCGACGTCGTTAACGCCGCAGTGCGAAAGCAGGCGCGGCGCATGATCCGCGCAGGGGTTGCGCCCCAGGTTGAAATCGATGAGCAGGCCAGCGTCCTTACCGACGAGAAGTGGCTGGTGTTCATCCTGGGCCAGATCATGGACAACTCCATCAAGTACGGCGCGCGACGCATAGCGTTCTCACTGGAGATCAGCGATGCGAACACCGCCGACGGATGCACTTGGCTGCGCGTTTCAGACGACGGCGACGGCATCCCCGCCGCCGATGCGCCACGCGTGTTCGAGCGCGGCTTCACAGGGGAGGCCGGACGCACGCACCATCCCGCCACGGGCATGGGTCTCTACCTGGTGGCCTGCGCCTGTCGCGACCTGGGGCTCGGCATCGAGCTTGAAAGCGAGGAAGAAGCGGGCACTGCGATCAGCATCGGCTTTCCGCAGGATCGGCGGCGATTGGAGCTTGCCGCCGCGAAGCGGGCTGAAGCAGGCCCGACTGGCTCGCCTGAGCAGGCGGAACAGGCGGCGAATCTTACGCAAACGTAAGGTTCGGGTAAGACAAATCGATGGATGACGGCGCGCGAAAGCCGGACGATGGGGACAACAACCACTGCAATGAAAGGACCCGAGCATGAATGCTGTTCGCATCAATCCCCTTGCAGCGCCCGCACCAGCCGACGCGCAGGGCGGCGCGCTTCTGCGCGTGACCGACGTCGAGAAGGCCTACGGCTCGCGCGGAGCCGTGACGCATGCCCTCGCAGGCGTGAGCTTCGCCATCGAGGCCGGCGAGTTCGTGGCCGTCATGGGGCCTTCGGGCTCCGGCAAGAGCACGCTGCTCAACTGCATCTCGACGATCGACCAGGTCAGCGGCGGGCACATCGTCCTCAATGGACGTGATATCACCAAGCTGCGCGGTCGCGAGCTTTCCCGCTTCCGCCGCGAGAGCCTGGGCTTCATCTTCCAGGACGCCAATCTGCTCGATACCCTCACGGGGTTCGAGAACATCGCCCTCGCCCTCACCATCAAGGGCGTATCCGCAGGCCAGGTTCGCGAGAGGGTCGGCCGCGTCTCAAAGCTCCTTGGCGTCGAGGACGTGCTGGACAAGCACCCTAACCAGATGTCGGGCGGTCAGCGCCAACGCGTGGCCGCCGCGCGAGCCATCGTCGCCAATCCCAGGCTCGTGCTCGCCGACGAGCCAACGGGTGCGCTCGACTCCCGCAACACCGCGGTCCTGCTCGAGACCCTCGAAGTCCTCAACGCAAAGCTCGGCAGCACCATCGTCATGGTCACGCACGACGCCTTCGCCGCCTCGCATGCGGGGCGCGTGCTCTTCATAAAGGACGGCAAGCTCTTCAGCGAGGTGCGACGCGGCAGCGGCTCGCGCGAGGACTTCTACACGCGCATCCTCGAGGTCCAGGCGTTTCTCGGCGGGCGCACCGGCTCGGTTGCACCCCGCCACGCGCGTTAGGGGGCTGCCATGCTTGTGAAGCTCGCCTTGCGCAACGTGCGCCGCAGCGCGCGCGAATACGCCATCTATTTCGTCACGCTCGTCCTGGGCGTCGCCGTCTTCTACGCTTTCAACGCCATCGGCGACTCGTCTGCGCTCTTCGAAGCCAAGGAGAACGGTGAAGGGGTGCTGACCGGCGGCGGCCTCGACGTCTTCGGCCTCATCTCGCACCTCATCTCCATGTTCAGCGTGGTCGTGGCCGTGGTGCTGGGGCTGCTTGTCCTATACGCCAACCGCTTCGTCGTGCGCGCCAGGAAGCACGAGTTCGGCACCTATCTCCTGCTTGGCATGACGGCGCCGCAGGTCTGCGCCGTCGTCCTCATGGAGACGCTCTCGGTCGGCGCCATCTCGCTCGCCTGCGGGCTTGCCCTGGGCATCGGCGTGAGCCAGGGGCTCTCGTTCGCGGCGGCCGCGCTGCTCAAGATGAGCATCGCCAACTACCAGATCGTCTTCAGCGTGAGCTCGGCCGCAGCCACGCTGGCAACCTTCGCGGCGATCTTCCTGGTCACTGCCTCCTTCAATGCGCTGCAGATCGGCCGCTGCCGAATCATCACCCTGCTCAATTCCCGCTCGACAGGCGAGCGCATGGCGCTGCGCCGCCCCGTCTTTTGCGTGGTCGGGTTCGCGCTGGCCATAGCGATTCTCGCTCTCGCCTACTGCACGCTCGCCGCATCCGGCATGAACTTCGCGAGCGACGAGTTCCTCCGGGCCACGGCCCTTATGCTCGTAGGCACCCTCCTCCTGTTCTGGTCGGGCTCGGGCTTCGTCGTCCTCGTGCTTTCGCGCTCCGACAGCGTTTACCTGCAGGGCCTTCGCATGTTCACGGTGCGTCAGGTCGCCCATAAGGCGAACACCGCCTTCGTCTCGCTGTGGGCCGTATGCGTGCTGCTCTTCATCGCCATCGCCACGTTCGCCTGCGGCTCCGGCCTCGCGAGCATCTACTCGGGCGACATGAGCGAGCCTGCCCCATACGACGCCTCGTTCATCGGCTTCATCACGTCGTCTGAGGAACCAAGTCACGAAGTCTATCAAGAAAACGATGGCGATTCCCTTGCCTGGATGAAGGAGAACTGCCCCAGCTGGAGCGAGCTCGTAAAAACCGGCGCCCAGATCGACCATTGGTTTGCCGAGCGCATGACCTACGGCGAACTCGAGAAGGCCCTCGGCATCTCGTCAGGCTCCGGCATCGACTCAACCTTCGCGAGCAACCCCGTGGAGTTCGTGGGCGTCTCGCAGTACAACGGGGTCGCCCGTCTCATCGGCGCGCAGGAGATCGTCATGGCTGACGACGAGTATGCCGTCTGCAATAACGTGGACAGCCTTTCCGCGTTTTCCGAAGCACTCGCCTCGAGCGAGAAGGGCGTCGACATGCTGGGCACGCATCTCAAGGCTTCCGGCGTGCTCGTTTCGGCGCAGCTCGTAGACGGGGAGAACGCCTACTCGACCGCCGTCCTCGTCGTGCCTGACGGTATCGTGCGAACGGCGCACGCAGAGGGCCTGTGCCCGGGCCAGTCCACCGTGGACGTCATGTACCGCGACGGGCTTTCGCAGGCCGTGGCCACCGCGCAGCTCAGCGAGGAATGCGAGCAGGCGAGAGAAAGCGGGTCCTTCTGGCCCTATTCGTCCGCGCTCGACCCCGAGACGATCCGCAGCGACACCCTGGCGTTGAAGCTCGCCATCACGTACCTGGGCCTCTACATCAGCTTCGTTTTCCTCGTGACCACCGCGGCCGTGCTCTCGGTGCAGCAGCTCTCCGAGGTTGCCGAGAGCATCGGGCGCTACCGGATGCTCGCCCGGCTCGGCTGCGACCGGCGCGCGCTGATGGCAAGCCTGCGCTCGCAGATGGTGGCCTACTTCGCGGCACCGCTCGTGGTCGCGCTCTGCCACGCGGCCTGCGCGGTGGGCGTCATGTACACGAGCGCGCTCTCGTTCGTGGGCGTCGATCCGATGGTGCTCGCGGGAGCGGCGGGGCTCGT
>CAVBAM010000142.1:0-4691 GCA_963593315.1 Candidatus Methanomethylophilaceae archaeon
ACGGCTACTTCGGCGTCGGCGACACGCTGACCCGCGCGCAGCTGGCGGCCATCCTGTGGCGCAACGCCGAGCCCGAGGCGGCCGAGGCCTACGACGGAAACGCCGCCAACGCCACCGGCATGGGCGACGTCGCCGACAATCAGTGGTACACCGGCGCGGCCAACTGGGCCGTGAAGGCCGGCGTCGTCAACGGGTTCGGCGGCACGGAGTTCCGCCCGAACGACCCGGTGACCGCCGAGCAGCTGGCCACCATCCTGGCCAACTACGCCGACCGCGCGGGCGCGGAGGCCGCCGACCAGGGCGTCCTTTCCGGATTCGCCGACGCCGGCGCGATCAGCGACTGGGCCCGCGGGTCGGTGGCCTGGGCGAAGTCCAAGGACATCATCAACGGCTACGACGAGGGCGGCACCCGCGTCCTGAGGCCGCAGGAGGACATCGCCCGTGAGCGCGTCGCGACGATCCTGATGAACGCTTTCAAGAGTGGGGTTTTGAAGTAGAAATTCTGCTTCGAGCTTGGTTGGGCCGCATCCCTGTGAACTGGGGGTGCGGCCCTTTTGCGTTTTGGGCGGTTAGGGGTTTGCGTCAGCGAGTGCCACCGGGTTGTTTTTGGGCGCACTTGCGTACGCCCCTACAGACAGATTCCGAAATGGGCAATCTAACTAGAAAGGAGATCAACATAGCACGCTTTGGAAGCTACCGGGGATTCGCTAGCCGTTCAAGAGGGTTTATTAACAGCCGAGCCGGAAGTTACAGTTCTCCACTAGCTAGGGCCTACCAGCACAAAAGAGCGCGAAGCCGACACTTCCTTTACGAGGAGCGCCATCGATTATGCGTTGCTAGCAGAAACATAACTAATGAGTAGAACAAACGTTCGATTTATAGTAAACTAATCTTAAGGAGACGGGGAATCGAATTAATAATAACGTTTGACGTTATTAACGAGGGGCGTTACTATGATACGGACATTTGCTTGCAAGGATACGGAAAAGCTGAGCTGCGGCATCCGCGTAACAAGGTTCATTTCTTTCGAGCGTGTCGCCCGTCGAAAACTGAGGCAGCTTGAGATTGCTCGGGCATTAGAGGATTTAAGGGTGCCGCCAGGGAACCGATTAGAGCAGCTAAGCGGGAATCGTGCCGGTTTCCACAGCATACGGATCAATGCTCAGTATCGTATTTGCTTTCGGTGGAGCGACGACGGTGCCGAGGATGTCGAAATCGTTGACTATCACCGCTAGAGGAGGGTTCTCTATGGATATGCTTCCTGTTATTACGCCTGGTGAGCTGCTGAAAGAGGAGTTCCTGGTTCCGTTGGGCATCTCCCAGTATCGCCTGGCTAAGGAAATTGGGGTGCCGGCGCAGCGTATCGGCCAGATAGTGCTTGGCAACAGGCGGATTACTGCGGATACCGATTTGCGCCTGTGCAGATTTTTCGGACTGAGTGACGGGTATTGGCTTCGTGCGCAAGAAGCGTACGACTTGGAAGTGGCTCGCCGTTCCATCAAGGCGGAGCTTGCAAGCATCAAGCCATGGGAGGTCGTGCGATCCGCGGGCTAATGAAGCCTAAATTGTATATTGCTCTGGGATTTGACAAGAAGGGGCGCTTGCTTGAAATGGTCGCCATACGGTTGGATTGCGGCGATTGGCTTGTCTATCACGCGATGACCCCGGCCATTCGGGGCGAAAACCATCCTAGAGGGGGTAAATATGTCGGAAGGGAAGACCTAGATGACTCGTCGTTGCTTCGTGAAGACGGCCGGTGCGCTTGGCGCGTTCACGGCTGCGGCAGGCGCATCCGCAACTTCCGGTGAATTGTTCGGCGCCGCCGCCAGCCGCGCGCACGCCGACTCCGAGGAAAAGATCGTCCGCACGCACTGCGCGGTCAACTGCATGTCGTTCTGCCTGTGGAAGTGCCACGTGCAAGACGGCGAAATCAAGTATGTGGAATCGGACACCGCGCCCGACCTAGCCGGCTCCACCGCGTTTGGCGACCCGCAGATGCGCGCCTGCCTGCGCGGCCGCTCGTCGCGCCGCTGGCTGCAGAGCGCCGACCGCCTGAACTACCCCATGCGCCGTGTGGGCAAGCGCGGCGAGGGCAAGTTCGAGCGCATTTCGTGGGACGAGGCCATCGACACCATCGCCAGCGAGCTGAAGCGCATCCGCGAAACCTACGGCGGCGAGGCCATCTACATCCCGCAGTGCTCCGGCGTCGTGGGCGGCCTAAGCTCGTTCGGGTCCAATCCGGTTGCGCGCCTGCTCAACGTCACGGGCGGCTACCTGGGCAAGTACGGCACCTACAGCAACGGCCTTCTGATGCAGGCCGCCAAGTATACCTACGGCGACACCGGCTGCTACGGCAGCAACTACTGGACGTTGCAGGAAGGCGAGCTGTTGGTCATGTTCGGCAATAGCCCCGCCGACACCCGCATGGGCGGCACGGGCAGCGCCAACCTGTTGGCCTACGCGCGCCAGAAGAAGGGTGTGCGCGTCATCTGCATCGACCCGCGCCAAAGCGACACGGCGTGCTCGTCGAACACCGAGTGGATCCCCATCCGCACCGGCACCGACGCCGCGCTGTGCAGTGCGCTGGCCTATGAGATCATCACGAACGGCTGGGCCGACGAGGAATTCCTGGCGAAGTACTGCATCGGCTACGACGAGGACACGCTGCCTGATTCCGCCAAGGGCAAAAACGCCTCCTACAAGGACTACATCCTGGGCACCGGTTACGACCTCGTGCCGAAAACCCCGGCGTGGGCGGCGAAAATCACGCTCGTCCCCGAGCAGCGCATCAAGGACCTGGCCCGCGAGATGCACGAGGCCGACCCGGTGTTCATCCAGCAGGGATACGGTTCGCAGCGCCACTCCAACGGCGAGATGACCGCGCGCGCCATCATGGTGCTGCCGCAGCTGCTCGGGCAGATCGGCAAGTCGGGCACCAACGACGGCCGCCGCGAGAACAAGATCGGCTTCTCCATGGGGTCGTTCCCCACGGGCACCAACAAAGTGAAGACGCAGATTCCCACCTTCATGTGGACGAAGGCCATCGACGCGCCCGAGGAGATGACGAAGACCAAGGGCGGCGTCACCGGTGCGGACAAACTTTCCACCGGCATCAAGTTCATCTTCAACTACGCGGGCAACTGCCTGACCAACCAGCACGGCGACATCAACCGCACGCACGAGATCCTGCAGGACGAGTCGAAGTGCGAGTTCATCGTGACGAGCGAGGTCTTCATGACCGACTCGGCGAAGTATTCCGACATCCTGCTGCCCGACCTGACCACGCAGGAGCAGGTCAGCGTGGCCGGCCAGCCTTACGGTGACAACGTGAAGGCCGTGATTTTCGGGCAGCCGGTCTATGACGCGCCCTACGAGCGCCGCGGCATCTACGAGGTGTGCTGCGACATCGCCAGCCGCCTGGGTGTCTACGACGAATACAGCGACGGCGGCAAGAGCCGCGAGGACTGGAACCGCCAGCTCTACGAGGAGTTCCGCGCCAAGCAGCCCCAGCTTCCCACCTGGGAAGACGGCATCAAGATGGGCGCCTACAAGGAGGGGCGCGTCGGCGAGCTCGTCGCGCTGCAGAAGTTCATCGCCGACCCTGAGGCCAACCCGCTCAAAACGCCATCGGGCAAGATCGAGATCTACTCCGAGCAGTTGGCGAACATCGCCGCCAGCTGGGAGATTGCCGAGGGCGACGAAATCCTGCCCATCCCGGCGTTCTCGCCCGGCTTCGACAGCTACCGCGACCTGACCGAGGAGTACCCCCTGCAAATCCAGGGCTTCCACTACAAGGCGCACGTGCATTCCTCGTACGCGAACAACCAGATCGTGCAGGAAGCGGCGCATCACGTGGCGTGGATCAACCCGGTGGACGCCGCCGCCCGCGGCATTTCCAACGGAGACACCGTGCGCGTGTTCAACGAGCACGGCGAGCTTCGCATCGAGGCCAAGGTGACGCCGCGCGCCATGCCCGGCCACGTGTTCATCCCGCAGGGCGCCTGGCATAGCGCCGACATGTCCGGCGACAAGGTGGACAAGGGCGGCTGCATCAACACGCTCACCACGCAGCGCCCCTCGCCTATTGCCAAGGGCAACGGCCAGCACAGCATCATCGGGCAAGTGGCGAAGGCCTAAGGGGGAATCATGACTCAGTATGCGTTTCACTTCGACGGCCAGCGTTGCACGGGTTGCAAGACCTGCCAGCTGGCGTGCGCCGACTACAACGACCTGACCTGCGATTTCTGGTATCGCCGCATCTACGAGTTCGGCGATGGGGAATGGACGCAGGCCGACGACGGCACCTGGACGACCACAACGTTCACCTACCACGTTTCGGTGGCGTGCAACCATTGCGACAGCCCGGCGTGCGTGCAGGTGTGTCCCACGGGAGCCATGCACAAGGACGCGGAAACGGGCCTGGTTAGCGTGAACGAAAAGCACTGCGTGGGCTGCGGCTACTGCCATATGGCCTGCCCGTACAACGTGCCGAAAGTCAACCGCGAGAAGGGCCATTCGGTCAAGTGCGACGGCTGCAAGGATCGCGTGGCGCAGGGGCTCAAGCCCATCTGCGTGGAGTCGTGCCCGCTGCGCGCGCTCGATTTCGGCCCGGTCGACGACATGTGCGCCCTTGGCGAGCGCGCCGACTTCGCGCCGCTGCCCGACAAGAACCTGACCAACCCCAACCTGTA
>CAVBAM010000143.1:0-4673 GCA_963593315.1 Candidatus Methanomethylophilaceae archaeon
CCTGCATCCCGAGTACCTCACCAGCAAGTGGGCGCGTGAGCAGGCGGAATCCCCCGGCGCACCCCTGTTCGAGGTGCAGCACCATCATGCTCATATCGCGTCGGTGCTCGGCGAGAATGGCCTGTTCGGCCCCGTGTGCGGCATCGCCTTCGACGGCACCGGCTATGGGGTTGACGGACGCATCTGGGGCGGCGAGGTCATGGTCGCCAATCAGCAGGCCTTCGAGCGTTTCGCCAACTTCGTCTACGTGCCCATGCCCGGAGGTACGGCCGCCGTGCGCGACCCGCGGCGCATGGCTTACGGCGTGCTGTACGCCTTCGACCTGCTTGAACATCCGGCCGCCGCCGCTCTCGTGGAAGCGATGGGCCAGACGGCGAGCCTGTGCGACCAGATGATCGAGCGTGACCTGAACACGCCCTACACCTCGTCGGTCGGGCGCCTGTTCGACGCGGCCAGCGCGCTTCTGGGCGTCTGCCCCGAACCGACCTACGAGGGCCAACCCGCCATCGAACTCGAGGCCGTCATGGGTGCCCCCGCCGCCGAGCCGGCCGCAACGGTCCCCGCACAGGACGCCTACCGCATCGACGTGGTGAAGAACACGGCGACCAAAACCAGCACTGCGCAGGACACCTCCGTCGTCCTCTTCGATGCCGCGCCCGCCTTCGCCGCCTTGCTCGACGATCTGCAGGACGGCACTCCCGTGCCTATCATCGCGCGCCGCTTCCACGACGCCTTCGTCAACGCCGTCCTCATGGCGGCGCAGCTGGCGAACAGCGTCTACGGCATCACCACCGTGGCGCTTTCCGGCGGCGTGTTCCTCAACCGTTACCTGGTCGAGCACGCGACGGCGCTTCTGCAGGAGGCCGGCTTCACCGTGGCGCTCAACCGCGACCTGCCGCCCAGCGACGGGTGCATCTCGTACGGCCAGGCTGTGGTAGCATGGGCGCAAGGCAAGACGAGTGAGCACGACGCTGAGACGAACTAGAAAGAAGGCAGCATATGTGCTTGGCAATTCCCGCGAAAATAGCCTCGCTTGACGGCGACGGCTTGGCGACCGTCG
This sequence comes from Candidatus Methanomethylophilaceae archaeon, assembly GCA_963593315.1. Lineage (GTDB taxonomy): Bacteria > Actinomycetota > Coriobacteriia > Coriobacteriales > Eggerthellaceae > Senegalimassilia. The sequence continues at coordinate 1,061 of CAVBAM010000143.1, forward strand.
ATATCCTCGGCGTGACGCGCAGCATCTCCATCGACCTGACCCCGCAGGCCGGCGTCGGCGATTTCGTGCTGGTCCACGCCGGTTTCGCCATCGAGGTGGTCGACCCCGACTTCGCTCAGGAAACCATCGACCTCATCAAAGAATTCCCGGCGCTGGCCGGCGACGAACTGCCCGAAGGCGCGGCGGTTTAGCCATGGGTGAAATCGACAACGACCTGCGCGGGCACGACGCTCCGGCCTCGGCCGCGCCCTCGGCCGGTACGGCCCCAGCCCTCGGCAACATCCACCACTCGCGCACCGCCGACGACGCCGAGATGCGCTCGGAACTGGCGGCTTTCAAGGACCCAAAGCTCGCGCGCGGGCTGATCGATTCCATCGCCAAGCTCGCGCCCGACCGCGAGGTCACGCTCATGGAAGTCTGCGGCACGCACACGGTCGCCATCGCGCGCAACGGCATCCGCAACCTCATGCCTGCAGGCGTGCGCCTCTCTTCCGGCCCCGGCTGCCCGGTGTGCGTCACCTCCAACCGCGACATCGACGCCGTCATCGCGCTTTCGCGCATTCCCGGCGTCACCATCGCCACGTTCGGCGATATGACGCGCGTGCCTGGCAGCTCGTCGAGCCTGCTCAAGGAACAGGCGGCGGGGCGCAGCGTCGAGATTTGCTACAGCCCGCTCGACGCGCTCACGCTGGCCAAGCAGCACCCCGAGCGTCAAATCGTCTTTGTGGGCGTCGGTTTCGAAACCACCACGCCGCTGGTGGCCATGGCCATCAAGCGCGCCGCGGCCATGGGGCTGGACAACTTCAGCGTGCTCGCCGCGCATAAGAACATGCCCGGCGCCCTGGAACAGCTGGTCAACGACCCGTCGCTTAAGCTCGACGCGCTCATCCTGCCCGGCCACGTCTCCACCATCACCGGCACCGCCCCCTTCGAATTCTTGGCGAAGAAATACGGCATCCCCGGCGTGGTCACCGGCTTCGAGCCGGTCGACGTGCTGCAGGGCATCGCCATGATCATGCGGCAGCTGCACGAAGGCCGCGCTGAAATCGAGATCGCCTACGCGCGCGGCGTCATGCCGCAGGGCAATCCCGTGGCGCTTGCCGCTATCGACGAGGTGTTCGAAACATGCGCCGCCACCTGGCGCGGCATGGGCGATATCCCGGGCAGCGGCTATCGCATCCGCGAAAAGTACGCCGCCTTCGACGCTCTGCGCCGCTTCAAGCCCGAAATCGAGCCGACGGTCGAGCCGCGCGGTTGCCGTTGCGGCGACGTGCTGCGCGCCCGCATGGCGCCCAACGAATGCCCGCTGTTCCGTAAGGTGTGCTCGCCGGAAAACCCGGTCGGCCCCTGCATGGTCAGCAGCGAGGGCAGCTGCGCCGCATATTACCGCTACTACTAGGTGTTTCCGCCTTTCGCGGGGGAACGGCCGGCACACCGTCGCCCCCCCCGCGGCCTGCGGCGGCTTGCCCGGCCCCTGCCGCCCGCGACCTGCACGCTCGTTCGGCTCCCGCCGCCGCCCGCTTGTCGCCCGCGTACCGCTCGCCGCCCGCGCACGCCGCTTTCCGACGCATTTCTCCCTCCCGTCGTTTCACCCGGGTAATCACCCGTTCATGGAAACGAAACTTTTAAAGTTGGGTTTTCCGCCATGTTTGTGCAATTCCGCAGTTGCTTCGAAAATCGGAAGTTGACACCGGAAATGCATAGCTTCCCCGTTTCGGCTCCCGCGCACTCGTGGGAAATGATTCAGGACGCGAAAATATCCAATATTCGGCTCCAAAGTGCATATTCATACGTTTCAAGTATGTTACAGAAAATTGTGCAAGCGAACAATTAACTTGTGCAAAACGCCCAATTTCACTCGTGAATTACGTCTTGCAGGCGCACAACAATGGTGTTATAACTTGGTCATCGGCAAAACCGAAGCATGCAAAAGGCTCAGAAATCCAGGTTGCCAAGCGACTTGTCCTGGAAGCCTCCTCAATAGCAGCTCGGAACGCCAAGGGGCGCACACTCGGTGCGCATTCGTCGGCGGTGTTGGAAGCATCGCCAAAGAAAGGAGACTGTCATGGCGAAGATAGTCAATTCTTGGAACGACTGGGATCCGTTGAAGCGCGTCATCATCGGCCGCTGCGACAATTCCATGATCGTGCCCGAGGAGCCCGCTACCTCCGAGAAGGTTCCGGTCGACTCCGACATGCGCGGCATGTGGGGCCTGCGCCCGCTGCGCACCGTCGAAATCGGCAATGCCTGCCTTGAGAATCTGGTCAAGGCCGTCGAGGAGCGCGGCGTGGTCGTCGACCGCCCGACTCCCCTGCAGTGGAACCAGAAGATCGGCACTCCCGACTTCACCAATGACTCCATGATGACCTGCATGCCGCCCCGCGACATCCTGCTCACCATCGGCAACGAGATCATGGCCTCCGCCAACTCCTTCCGCTGCCGCTACTTCGAGTATCTGGCCTACTGGCCGCTCATGAAGCAGTACTTCGACGAGGATCCCGAGTTCCTGTGGACCCAGGCCCCCCGTCCGCGCCTGACCGACGCTTCCTACAAGCACAACTACTACGACGAGAAGATCACGCTGGAGGAGCGCCTCGAGCGCACCGCCAACAAGGACTTCGTCACCACCGAAGTTGAGCCGATGTGGGACGCCGCCGACGTGATGCGCATGGGCAAGGACCTGTTCATCCAGCACGGCCTGACCACCAACCGCACGGCCATGGAATGGTTCCAGCGCTACTATCCCGACCTGCGCGTCCATGCCATGAACTTCCCGGGCGACCCGTACCCGATCCACATCGACGCCACCTTCGTGCCGCTGCGTCCGGGCCTGATCATCAACAACCCGCATCGTCACCCCGACACCGGCCAGAAGGACATCTTCGAGGCCAACGATTGGCAGATCGTCGACGCCGCCCAGCCGGCCCACGACGAGCCGCCCGAGTTGTGCTACAGCTCCGTGTGGCTGTCCATGAACTGCCTGGTCCTCGACCCGAAGACCGTCATCGTCGAGGCTTCCGAAGTCTATCAGCAGCAGCAGATGGACGAGCTGGGCATGAACGTCATCCCGGTCGACCTGCGCGGCGCCTACGCCTTCGGCGGCGGCCTGCACTGCTCCACCGCTGACGTTTACCGCGAGGGCGAGTGCCTCGACTACTTCCCGAACCGCGTCAAGGACTGCACGCTCATCCATCCGGAGATGTGGGACGACTAATCGCCGCATAGCGGTTGCCGCCTAGCTTTGCTACTCGGCGCGCAAAACTCCGACTAGAAAGGGGGATCTGGCACATTCCGAAGGCCAGGTCCCCCTTTTGCTTTCACCCCTCACGCGTAACAACCGAATAAGACGTTTTCGATTCGGCCAGGCATGGCCGGGCTTAGGTTTGCACACCCTGATACAAGCACGGCACCGTCTGGCCCGAACCGATGGGGAAGTACGCAGAAGGGTTCCATTCCATGCTACTGGTTTTTTAAGGAGGAACCAATGGCAGAAGAGAAAATCACCACGGGCCGCGGTGACGGCTCGGCCGGAAAGGGGTCCGGCAACGACGACTACCAGATGGACCGCAAGAAGGGCACCATCTTCATGCTCGTATCGGCGACGGGCATGGCC
>CAVBAM010000144.1:0-4658 GCA_963593315.1 Candidatus Methanomethylophilaceae archaeon
GGGTCGGCGCCTCGGCGGCCAGGCGCGCTTCGTCGAACATGCCCCAGGTCACCGCCGCCGTGGCGCATCCGGCGGCCCTGCCCGCCTGCAGGTCGAAGGGCGCATCGCCCACGTAGATGCACTCCGCCGGCGCCACCTGCAGCATTTCGCAGCCCACCTCAACCGGCTGCGCCGGAGTGCGTGCTCTCGCGAACGCGCGAAAAGCCGGCGGGCCGTTAACCTTGCGGCGGCGACCGCGTTCCGCCTCCCGCCCGCTTTGGGGCGGATCTTCTGTAAAAATGAATTGAACTGCCGAAATTGACTTGTTGGCATCGCTATCGGCGTGCGATTATGCCCTTTATCGGAAAATCAGATGGCCGACATGACGAGCGGCGATGCGCGATGGCCGGCATTCGAAGCGGGGGCGTCCTTATGCGGAATTCGACACCAAATAACTCGGGGGGGGGCACTCCATGCGTGAGCGCGTAGTCCTCGTCGTGACCCCTATCGTTGTCTGCGCGCTCATCGTTTGCGGGTTCGTCGCGTACCAAAGCATCATCAGGGACAAAATCTTCCAGGAAAGCACCGACCATCTTCTTGCCACCTACGAGCAGGTTGACAAGACCTTCACCCTGTTTTCGCAGGGGAACTGGAGCGTTCTTTCCGATTGGGACGAGGAGTTTTCCCATGAGGAAGGGGAAGACTTCGCCACAATCGTCGAGCATTGGAAGGAAGACGCCCGGAACAAGGAATTCTGGCATCAAAGTGACTTCTACCTGTTCAACGAAAACAACGATTACCTTACCGCCGCGGGCCGGCAGGGGCGGGCCGACAGCATCTCGGGCGTATTCGACGAGCTGTATCGGGAAGGCAAGCCCACCATTTCCAGTTATATCTCCAGCGACGGCAAGCGCAAGATCGTCTTCGCCACGAAATCTTCCGCACCCATCGAAATAGACGGCGTCACCTACACCGGCTTGGCGGTGAGCTATGAGAACGAGGTCGTCGAGGGCCTGATCACGAGCAACGTGTTCGACGGGGCAAGCGACTGCTATGTGATCAGGAATAACGGCGACGTCGTGCTGTCGCTGTCGCCAAAAACCGAATTCACCGAGTATGTCGGCAACATGTTTTCCTTCCTCGGCGAAAACGCCTCGTTCGTGCGCGGCGGCCTCGAAGACATGCGCAGCGACGTGGAGGCCGACCAGACCGGTGGCGCCCTGTGCGAATATTCCGGCAACAGCGAAATCATCGTATGGCGGGCTTCCTCCACGCAGGACTGGACGATCGTCGGCGTCGTTCATGACGAGGCGGTCAATTCCGGCATGAAGGACATCCAGTCGGTCACGCTCGTCGTGGTGACGGGGCTGTTTTTGTGCGCGATGGTGCTCGTGATAGGCGGCGTCGCCCTGTCGTCGCGCCGCCGCCTGCGTCGCAAGGAGCGGGAGCGGGCGGAGCTGGAGCATCAGAAGAAGCTGTCCGACGGGCTGTTCGAGGGCATCACCCGGATAGTCGACCGCATTGCCATATGCGATTTGGAAAACGACACCTACGAGTATCACGAGCATGAATTCGATGAGCCGCTTTACCCGGTGACCGGGCGTTACCGGGACTTCATAGAGATGCTTTCCAAGCGCTATGTCGTGACGTCGGATCCCGATAACGTCAAGATGGGGGCCCAGATGTCGCCCGATCGCCTGCGCGAGGTTTTGCGCAGCGATAGCGATGTCGCGCGCTTCGAATATGCCGGGCGCGGGGGCGACGTGTACAAGGTGATGACCCTGGTGCCGGTGGAATGGGGAGAATCCGGCGAGCTGAAGAAGGTGCTGCTCTGCTGCCAGGACATCGGGCGGCGCGTGGAGCTGGAGAACATCACCCGCACCGACGGCCTTACCGGCCTGTTCAACGAACGTTGCTTCGCCGAGGTGCTGCATAAGCGGCAGACCGCCAAGTCGCCTTTCACCCTGCTTTACCTGGATCTCGACCGCTTCAAGCCGGTCAACGACACCTACGGTCACGATGCGGGCGACCAGCTGCTCAAAGAGGTGGCGCATCGCATTCAAGGGTGCATTCGCGACGAGGACTTCGCGTTCCGCATCGGCGGCGACGAGTTCGCCATCGTGCTGGCGGCGCAACTCGGCGACGACCAGCTGAGGGATAAGGTGCGCAAGCTCAAGGAAGTCATTTGCGAGCCCATCGAGGTGGACGAGCACGTGGTCACCGTCGGCGCCAGCTGCGGCTGGGCGCGCCTGCCCTTCGACAGCGACCAGGCGTCCACCGTGCGCAAGCTCGCCGACATGCGCATGTACGAGGACAAGGAGCGCAACCACGCCGGGCGGTAGGGGTGTCCGGTGCGGTTGCGCCTAGCTGGCTTCATCGGCCCGATTGGCTCGATTGGCCCGCCGCGACGGGTTCGACCTCGCAAAATCCCTGGTAAACAGCTTTCTCTTCCGGAAATATACCCAATGCAGCCATTCAGTCCGAAACAGGTATATTCGCGATTGACGGCAATAGGCGGCATCGCGTACCATGTCACGAACTTGTAAAGGCCCGTGCACAGGCCTTTGCTCGTCTTTAGGGGTAAAGCACGAAAAGGAAGGGGAAACCCACATGAAGAAGCAACTTCGCGTCGTGATCGCCGCCGTGTGCGCGTTCGCGATGGTCGGCTCCTTCGCTCTGACCGGCTGCTCGAGCAGCTCTTCGGATTCGAAGTCCACCGACACCAAGCAGGAGCAGTCTGCCGACACGACCAAGGACGCGGTCGAGCTGCAGATCTTCGCCGCCAACTCGCTGTCCAAGGCCATGGAAGAGGTCCAGGCCGCCTACGTCGCCGACGGGCATTCCAACGTGTCCTTCGCCGACACGCAGTACAAGGCTTCCGGCGAGCTGAACGAGATGCTCGGCGCCGGCTCCTACGCCGACCTGCTGATCAGCGCCTCGAAGGGCTCCATGGACACCGCCGTGTCCAAGGGCTACGTTGACGAGGGCACCCGCGTCGACATGTTCAAGAACGACCTGGTCATGGTCTCCAAGGAAGGCTCCGAGCTGAAGGACGTCACGCTGCAGGACATCGCTGACGGCAAGTACACGTTCTGCGTCGGCGACGAGTCCGTGCCGGCCGGCAACTACGCCTGCCAGTCGCTGTCCACCGTGGGCGTGTACGTCCCGGCTGGCGACGAGGCCGGCAAGACCGGCAAGGACATTTCCGGCAAGGGCGGTTCGTTCGCCGAGGGCTTCAGCCCGGTTCTCGACACCTCCGTGGGCAACGTGTGCAAGCATGCCCAGTCCGGTGACGTGGACGTCGCGTTCGTCTACACCTCCGACGTGTACCGCTTCGGCGGCGTGCAGATCGTCGGCACGGTTCCGGCCAACACGCACAAGAACATCGTGTACCCCGGCGCCATCACCAAGGAGTGCAAGAACGTCGAGGCCACCCAGGAATTCCTGAATTGGTGCCTGAACAGCGAAAAGGCCCAGGAAATCTGGCAGAAGTGGGGCTTCGAGCTGGCGTAGTGCCGCTTGAGGCGCCCATGGTGCCATAATCGAACTGTGCACATGAGGGGATGGGTCGGCAAAGGCCCATCCCCTCAACGTATCGCAAGGGGTTTTACAAGATGCGAGGGGATAGATGAGAAACGCGAAACGGTTTATCGCAAGCCTTGCCATGGCGGCGGCGCTTGCGCTCGGGTGCTCGGCGGCGGCGTTCGCCGACGATGCGCTCGGCGACGTGGATGCGCCCAACGCGCCGGCGAAGACGTCGGCGTCTGTGGGGGCGCAGGCGTCCGGAAGCGCGCAGGCTTCCTCGGAAGGCATCGACGTGTCCGGCGTGCGGGTGTCCAAGGACAACGACGCGGCCACCCTCGAGGGCGGCAGTTTTGCGATAGACGAGTTCTCGCGTGCTCAAAAGGGTTCGAACCGCAGCATCGACGGAACCTATTACGGCTATGCTTACCTGGTAAGCCAGGGCGCAGGCCAGGTCGCCCAACTGGTGGCCGTCGACGACTACGTGGTCGCCTACGTACCCGCGCAGGTCGTCTCCGAGCAAGGGCTCGACCTTTCCGATTCGGGGGTGCAGCGCCAGCTCAAGCAGCTCTTCTGCGGACTCGACGCGGGGCAAAGCTCCGGCTCGACGCCGCTCTCCTCGCTTTCCACCTGGTATTTCACCTCGCAGAAGACCTATGACGTGGGCGCGGTGCGTTTCCTGTTCGACCAGGAGGTGTCCGGAAAGGCCTATGCGTTCGTCATCGGCGTGGACGGGTCGGACATCACCGATTCCGACAACGCCGTCTACGCAAAGCCGAGCTTCGCCGATTTCGGGCGTATCGTGCCCTCCGAAGCGGTCACCATCGTGGAGAAGGCGACCGGCCTGGCGGCGTTTGGCGAATTCATGGCCAACCTCGACTGGAGCCCTTTGTGGGTGAGCCTGCGCACCACGGGCATCGCCATCGTGTTCATCGTCATCCTGGGACTTCTGGCCGCCTATTTCTGCCTGGGGCTTTCACCGCGCGTGAAAAGCATCTTCGACGCCATTTTCACCATCCCGATGGTGCTGCCGCCCACCGTGTGCGGCTTCATCCTGCTCTACGCCTGCGGGTCGAACACGGCGTTCGGCCGCTTTTGGATCGAAACCGGGTTCCCGCTCATCTTCAGCCCGACGGCGTGCGTCATCGCGGCCGTGG
>CAVBAM010000145.1:0-4643 GCA_963593315.1 Candidatus Methanomethylophilaceae archaeon
TGCTCCGGCTTCGCCGGAGTGCGCGCTCTTGCGAACGCGCCTACGTCCATGCCCACGCGCCCTTGCGAGGGCGTATGCGGATTTTGGTGGAAAGTCAACCTGAGCTGGTGATTTTTGTAGGGTCGTTCGCAAGAGCGACCTCGCGCCGCGGAGCGGCGCCTATCGGCAGGAGAACCGCCCGCGGCAGGAATCCGCCGATCGCAAGATCGACCATTAATCAGGAGGCCGAAGGCCGACACATATTTCAAGGCGGGCCGACAGGACGACCCGCCCGATGCTCCGGCTTCGCCGGAGTGCGCGCTCTTGCGAACGCGCCTACGAAAATCTGCCTGAAACGTTATCTTACCAGCATAAATTTGCGTGGCTGTATGTCGTCGTCGCGCCGGTGGCGGACTGCTTCGCGCCGCCGTCTATTCTCTGAATGCCCTGGTCAGCGCTGTTACGATGGCGGTGGCTTGGTTTGGTTGGAGGCTGTCGAAGCGGATGACGAAGTTGGGATCGCCCTCTTGTATCCCGTCTTGCCGGAAATTCCCGAGCGGAGCCAAAAGCACGCCTTCGTGCGCAGCTGCGTCCGCAAGCTGCGCTTCCTCCCGCGCGGCCGCCGTAAGCTGCGTCTCGTCGTCCGTCGCTTCAACCTGCGTCTCCCCGGCTGCGGCCGCAAGCTGTTCCTCGTTGCGTTCGTCTTTTACTTGCATGAGGAAGTGCAGGCCGCCGTCGAGCCCCTGGAACGACAGCCGATCCCCGATCTCGCATTCGCGCAGCGCCGCAACCAGTTCGTTTTGCGCCTGCCGCGCCCTGGTGCGCAGCTTGTTCACGTGCCTTTCGTAGCGCCCGCCCTCGATGAACCTTGCGAGGGTCAACTGGTCGATGGGGCTTACCGTGTTCGAGTAGAAGCCCAGGTTTTTCTCGAACGGCTCCACCAAATGCTCGGGAAGTACCAGGTAGGCGAGGCGAAAGGCGTCGCCGAGCGTTTTTGCGAACGAGTTCACGTACAGCACGCGCTGGGCCGCGTCGATGCTGAACAACGTGGGGACGGGACGTCCGGCCATACGGAATTCCGAATCGTAGTCATCCTCGATGATGAAGCGGCCGCCGGGTGCGCGCGCGTCGTCCTCGCGGGCCCAGTTCAGCAGCTGACGGCGCCGGGCGGCGGAAGTGATGATGCCGGTGGGGAATTGATGCGAGGGCATGACGTGGGCAATCGAGGCACCGCTTGCGCTCAGCGCTTCAACGTCGATGCCCTGTTCGTCGAGGGGGATGGGGCGGATGTCCACGCCGTTGCCGCGGTACATGTGCAGAAGCAGCGGATAGCCGGGGTCTTCGACGGCGTAGCGCCGTTGCCTTCCGAGAAGCTGGATGATTAGCTGATAGAGCGTTTGCGAGCCGGCGCCGATGACGATTTGCCGCGGCTGCACGTCCATGCCGCGCGTTGAGCGCAAGTGACGGGAAATCGCTTGCCGCAGGCGAAGCGACCCGCCCGCGCTTGCCGCCTGCGCAAGCGTTTCCGCGGTTTCGGACGAAAGGGTTTCCCGCATGACCTTCGCCCAAGCGGCGTAGGGGAACAGCTCGGTCGCGGCACTGCTGCGCGTGAGGTCGGCGAGGACGGGTTTTGGCGGCGTGGCGGCATCGGACGCTTGCTGCCGGACCGGCGCGCTGCCGGGTGCCTGCTGCCGGGCCGACGCGCTGCCGGAGTCGGCGTCGGAGCCTTTGCGGGTCTCGCCGATCTTCCGGTCAGGTGTTTCCGCGCGGCGCGGCATAAGGGGAGAACCGCTTTTCGCAGCCGGCGCGAGGTCGCAGGCGAAGTAGCCGCTGCGCTGCCGTGCGACCATGTAGCCTTCCGCAACCAGCTGGTTGTAGGCTCCCTCGACGGTGATGACGCTTATGCCCAGGTGCTTCGCCAGCGCCCGCTTGGAGGGCAGCTTCTCGCCGGGGGCGATGGTCCCGTGCGCAATGTCGTGGCGAATGCGCTGGTAGAGCTGTTCGTAGAGCGGCACGCCGCTGTGCTCGATGATGTCGTAGGAAAGCATATCCACCTGCCTGTGGGTTAAACTGATTATAAAGAAAATACTGAAACTGACTATAGGGTTATAACCAGAACAGCACTACTCTCCCAAATACGCATAAACCCGTCAAAGGAGTAGGAAATGGCCGAACCGCAGACCCCCGCCGAGCGCGTGGCGCTCAACCGTCAACTTGCCCAGATGCTCAAGGGCGGCGTCATCATGGACGTCACCACGCCCGAACAGGCGCACATTGCCGAGGAAGCCGGCGCATGCGCCGTCATGGCGCTCGAGCGCATCCCTGCCGACATCCGCGCCGCCGGCGGCGTTTCCCGCATGAGCGATCCGAAGATGATCAAGGGCATCCAGGAAGCCGTGAGCATCCCGGTCATGGCGAAGTGCCGCATCGGACATTTCGTCGAGGCGCAGGTTCTTCAGGCCATCGACATCGACTACATCGACGAATCCGAGGTGCTCTCGCCGGCCGACGACACGTACCACATCGACAAGACGCAGTTCAACGTGCCGTTCGTGTGCGGCGCCCGCGATTTGGGCGAGGCCCTGCGTCGCATCGCCGAGGGCGCGACGATGATCCGCACGAAAGGCGAGCCCGGCACGGGCGACGTGGTGCAGGCTGTGCGCCATATGCGCATGATGAACGCCGAAATCCGCCGCGTGCAGAACCTGCGCACCGACGAGCTGTTCGAGGCCGCCAAGCAGTTGCAGGTGCCGGTTGAACTGGTGAAATACGTGCACGAGAACGGGAAGCTGCCGGTCGTGAACTTCGCCGCCGGCGGCGTGGCGACCCCGGCCGACGCCGCGCTGATGATGCAGCTCGGCGCCGAGGGCGTGTTCGTCGGGTCGGGCATCTTCAAGTCGGGCAACCCCGCCAAGCGCGCGCAGGCCATCGTCAAGGCCGTGGCGAACTTCACCGACGCGAAGCTCATCGCCAGCCTGTCCGAGGATTTGGGCGAGGCCATGGTGGGCATCAACGAGAACGAGATCGCCCTGCTCATGGCCGAGCGCGGAAAATAGCGTTTTCGCTCGCTTTGCCGGGCCGGTCGCTTCGCTAGGTGCGGCGGCCGGTCCGGTTTGTTTGCGGATGGGGGCTGGCCGAGCAAAATCCTTTCCGCTTTGTCGCCGTCGTTTTTCCTGAGAGGTTTCCGTATGGGGAAGAAAATTGCCGTTTTGGCCGTTCAAGGTGCATTCATCGAGCATGAGCGGGCGCTTGGGCGCCTGGGATGCGAATGCGTGGAGCTTCGCCAGGGCCCCGACGTGAACCAGCCGTTCGACGCGCTGGTGCTGCCGGGCGGCGAATCGACGGCGCAGGCGAAAATGCTGCGCGAACTGGGCATGCTGGACGAATTGCGCCGACGCGTGGCGGGCGGCCTGCCGGTGCTCGGCACGTGCGCCGGCCTTATCCTGCTTGCGGAAAGCGTTGAGGAAGGCGTTCCCGCTGCTGGGGACCCCGAAGGTCCTGTCGCAGCTGGCGCAACTGCCCCGGGCGCCATCGGCACGCTGCCCGTCGTCGTGCGGCGCAACGCCTACGGTCGCCAATTGGGAAGCTTCCGCACGACGGCTCCGTGTGCGGGGCTTCCCGGTTTGCGCGAGGGCGAAAGCGCGGACATTCCCATGACGTTTATCCGGGCTCCGTTCATTAAAGAAGTGCGTACCGGCGCCGAGGTGCTCTCCCGCGTTGATGACAAGGTTGTTGCCGTGCGCTCGGGCAACCAAATCGGCGTGTCGTTTCATCCGGAACTCGACGACGACCTGCGTATTCACGAACTGCTCGTGAACTTGGCGTAGGGATCTTTGCCGCAAGGCGCCGCCCGCCGCTTGGGACGGTTGGCTATCGGTGGCGCCAGCGGCGGCGACGACGTAGGAAGGCCGCGCGGTGCTTGCAGCCCAGCACGAGGAAAATCGTGCTGCCGATGGCGGCCGCGACGGCGAAGCAAACGGCCGGAATCATGCTGCCGGGCATTCGCGAGGCGCCCGGTCGCGCCTCCTCGGTTCGCACGCCGTCTTTCCGGGCGCAATCGCCCCGTTCTCTTTTCCCATCGCAGACCGCCTTTCTTCTGACTCCTATCCCGATAGATGCCCTTCAAAACAGCGTAGCAGGCGAACCTTGCGCAACGTCTGCGGAAACCTTGCGCCCCGCATCCGCGAATCTCTCGTGCATGCAGGGCGCGTGCATCTCGATTGCCGACTTCCTGCCGACCCCGCGCCGGCGCCCTGCCGACCCGCGCCGAACCGGCGCCGGTATTTCGCCGACCCTCCCCAAACCCCGCGATATGGGGTAACGCTAACGTTTCCGCATATCATTCACCGAATCAAACATTCACTAAATCGAATAATCACGCCTCGGTATATTCCGAAACAATATAGAATGACCTCGTTAACAGTTCGCAATATGGATGTTGCGGACGCGAAAGGAGGAGCGTATGGAGAACGCCAAGTGCATCTCCGGGAAGCTTCTGCGCGTGACCATGTCCGTGGTCATGGCATTCTCGCTTTCCCTGGGATTCTCGATCACGCAGATGGGGGTGCTCCGGCTCAGGCGTATGCGGAAGGGACCACCGATACGGGCGCAACCGACCTGAACTCGATCACCATCAACGAGGCCGGCGACCAGTTCTACACCGG
>CAVBAM010000146.1:0-4630 GCA_963593315.1 Candidatus Methanomethylophilaceae archaeon
GGCCTGCTACGAGCACGGCGCCGAGTGGCTTGACCAGCTCAAAGAGGTTCTCGATGTGAATCTGGGCGTGCTCGAGGCGGCCGTCGGGCGCATGGACGGCGTGCGGTTGGTGCCGCTCGAGAGCACGTACCTGCCCTGGCTGGACTGCAGCGGCCTGGGTTTGGACGATGCGGGCATCAAGCGCTTGGTGGAACAGGATGCGAAGCTGTGGCTCGACCTGGGCACGATGTTCGGTCCGGAAGGCTCGGGCTTCGTGCGCATGAACCTCGCAAGCCCCACCGTCATGGTTGAGGACGCCTGCGCTCGTCTCGAGGGCGCGGTGGCGAAGCTGGCGCGCTAAGCGAGCAGCCCCGGCCCATTCGCCCCGCGTCGCTCAATTCGCCTCGCTTTCGCGCCCGGCAACCGCCGAGCGCCGCAACTGACCTATACTTTTCCGCAGAAGATTTTCTGCACCGATTCGATGAAGAAGGAGACGGACATGTCCGAGCAAGCAACCTATCTCTATCAGCGCGAAAACGACTACATCCCGCGCGTCGCCGCGGTCCACGACCTGTGCGGTTACGGGAAGTGCTCGCTGGGCGTGGCCATCCCGGTGCTGTCCGCCGCGGGCTGCGACGTGTGCCCCGTGCCCACCGGCCTGTTCTCCAGCCATACCGCTTTCCCCGGGTTCTACATGCACGACACCACCGCCATCCTCGAGGACTACGTGAATGCATGGAAGGGCATCGGCGTCGAGATCGACGCGGTGTATTCCGGCTTCCTCGGCGCGCCCGAGCAGGTCGATCTTATCCGCGAGCTGTACGCGATGTACCCGAAGGCGCTGCGCGTGGTCGATCCCGTCATGGCCGACCACGGCAAGGTGTATCCCACCTATACGCCCGAGTTGTGCCAGGCCATGGCCGAGCTCGCCGCCGGCGCCGACATCCTGACGCCGAACCTGACCGAGGCCGCCATCATCTTGGGCGAGCCGATTGGTGACGAATGGGCCGGCACCGACATCAGCGACGAGGAGGCGCATCGCCTGGTGGCCGCGCTCGTGGCGAAGGGCGCCAAGCACGTGGTGCTCAAGGGCATTCAGCGCGAGGGCGAAAGCGTCATCCGCAACTTCGTCGGCGGCGCGGATTGCGAAACGCGCGAGGTGTCCAACGAGTATCTGCCCTACATGCTGCACGGCACGGGCGACGTGTACGCGTCGTGCCTGCTCGCGGCCGTGATGGCGGGCCGTTCGCTGGAAGAGGCCGTCGGGTTCGCCGGCAGCTTCACGCACGACGCCATGATCGTGTCGGCCAAGCAGCCGAACTTCCAGGAGCGCGGCGTATCCTTCGAGCCGCTCCTGGGCCAAGTTACCGCCCTGCTGTAGAGAGCGGGTCGCTGTTTTGTTGAGGGGGGGCGGGCTACCGCCCCCCGCTTTTTTCGGCTGATGGTGGCTGGGGTTTCGGTTTCCCGAGCTCCTGTGCGGGAAACCGACTCGGCAACTCGGAAAACCTGCCGTCAACCACCCGTCAAGCGCCGCTGTGAGGCGCCCGCCCGAAATTTTGTGCGCCAAGTGCGTAGGTTTTCCGGGCGTGGCCGAGTAGAGGCTTTTGCAAGACAGTGTTTTCCCAGGTCAGGTTTATCGCCAAAGGGCCTCTACTGACCCGAGCTCCGTAAGCCTACGCACATCGCACTAATTTTTTTGGACGCGATTCGTTTCGGTGGCATTTTCGTTCGTAAACCCCCAATGCCCGCTTCTGTGCCAGCAGTGGCCAAACAAAAAACCGCGCCGCTATTGGCGTAGCGGCGCGGTGATGGCGGCTTTGTTGTGTGAGTGAGTGGCCGCCGTAAGATTACTTGCTTTCTTCCTCGTCGTCATCGTCGAAGAACGACCAGTCGTCTTCGCCTTTCGGACGATCTACGAACGTCTTACGCGTTCGCCGCTCCATGATAACACATGCGATGAGACTTAGCACGATGCCAGCACCAATTAGGATGCCGATTCCGGCAAAAGATTCGAAAAGAAAATGGTAAAGCGCTTCCCAATCCATGCATAAACCTCGTTGTCGTCTACGTGCCCCGTTTTCGGGCGGCTGTATAAAGCGAAAGTATACTACACGCCTTCGCGGCTCGCGGCGCCAACAACGAAGAATCAAATCGGCTTTGCGCGTGCCGCTCCCGTGAAGGCGGCCCGGTGCGGGGCGGCAGGTGCGCGGCGCTGCGCTATACTGGGTCAACTGCTCTGCAAGAACCGACATACGCAAAGGAGAGCGCGATGCTAGATCTCAAGTTCGTCCGCGAAAACCAGGAAGCCGTCGCCGAGGCGATGAAGAACCGCCATGCTTCATGGGACGCGTCGCGTTTCTCCGAGCTTGATGAAGCCCGTCGCGCCGCCATCACCGAGGAGGAGGCGCTGCAGGCTGAGCGCAACGCCACGTCCAAGAGCATCGGCCAGATGATGGCCGCCGGCAACAAGGACGAGGCCGAGGCCGCCAAGGAGCGCGTCCGCCAGATCAACGACAAGCTCGCCGACATCTCCGCCAAGCGCGAGGCCGTCGACGCCGAGCTGCACGACATCCTGCTGCGCACGCCGAACATGCCGGCCGATTCCACGCCGGTTGGCGACGATGAGGACGACAACCCCGAGGTGCGCCGCTGGGGCACCCCGCGCGACTTCGAGGCCGAGGGCATCACCATGAAGCCGCACTGGGACTTGGGCGACGACCTGCACCTTATCGAGTCCGAGCGCGCCGTGAAGCTTGCCGGCAGCCGCTTCGTGCTGCTGCATGGCCAGGCCGCCCGCCTCGAGCGCGCCATCATCAACTTCATGGCCGACACGCACACCTCCCGCGGCTACACCGAGTGGTGGTGCCCGGCCATGGCCAACGCCAACACGCTCACCGGCACCGGCCAGCTGCCGAAGTTCGAGGACGACCTGTTCAAGACGCGCGAGGGCCTCTACCTTATCCCGACGGCCGAGGTGCAGCTGACCAACATCCACGCCGGCGAGGTCCTGGAGGCTTCCGACCTGCCGCTTCATTACTGCGCCTTCACCCCGTGCTTCCGCGAGGAGGCCGGCAGCGCCGGTCGTGACACGCGCGGCCTTATCCGCGTGCACCAGTTCGACAAGGTCGAGATGGTCAAGTACGCCAAGCCCGAGGAAAGCTACGACGAGCTGGAGGCCATGGTCGCCGACGCCGAGAACATCCTGCAGCTGCTCAAGCTGCCGTATCGCGTGATCAGCCTGTGCACCGGCGACATCGGATTCTCCGCCGCCAAGACCTACGACCTGGAAGTTTGGCTGCCCAGCTACAACGGCTACAAGGAAATCAGCTCCTGCTCGAACTGCGTCGATTTCCAGGCGCGCCGCGCGAACATCAAGTACCGCGACCCCGAGAACTTCAAGGGTTCGCGCTACGTCCACACGCTCAACGGCTCCGGCCTGGCGGTTGGGCGCACCATGGCCGCCATCATGGAGAACTACCAGCAGGCCGACGGCACCATCAAGGTCCCCGAGGTGCTGGTGCCCTACATGGGCGGCGTCGAGGTCATCGGCGAGCAGAAATAGCTCGAAGCCGGGTTTTCGCTTTCGAAAGTAGGGCACATCGACCGTGGTGACTAAGCGTAGGAAACCGCAATCGAACAATGAACAGGGCGCGTCGGCAACTCCGGCGCGCCCTTCGGTTAAGGGCAAGGCGGTCGCTTCCGGGGATTCCGCGCAGGCCCCGAAGCGGCGCGTTCCCATGCCGCGCAGCTCGTCGCGCCTGAAGGGCAAGCAGGCGGCGGGTTCCTCCCCGTCGGGAGAACAGCCCGCCCCCAACTCGCCTTCTGCGGTAAAGCAAGCTGCTGAACAGGAAGAACCTGCGAAAAAGCCCGGTCATCCGAAGCGCTTTTCCGTCGCTCGCGCCGAGCGCGCGGCCAAAGAGGCGGCTGAGTGCCTGGCCCCGAGCGTGGAGCAGGCCGACGCCGAGGCCGCGCAGCGCGCGGTACGCTCGGAGGCATCCGCGGAATCGGCACGACGCCGTACCGCCCGCCGCCAGCGCGCCAAGCGCTTCGGGGTGGAATCCTCCTCAGGCGCGTCCCCGGCAGGTGCCGCCGGCGCCGCAGGTGAAGCTCCCGATGCCGCCGATACCGCGCAAGATGGCGCCGCCTCCCGCAAGAAAACCCGCGCGAAGGTGCGCATCCCGCTGCCCGTCGCCATCGCCTTGGTGGCTCTCGCCGCCGTTGTCGCGGTGGTGCTCGTGTTCTCGTGGTGCCGCTGGTGGCAATACGACGACGCAGCCGACTTCCAGGGTTTGTGGTATGCGGATGGCGGATCGTCAACCGTCACCATCGATTCCGAGAAAATCAACCTGACCAGCGATGTTTCCTATTCCTATCAGCTGGATACGGGCGCGAAGACCATCACGTACACCTTCGGCAACCTGCAGGGGCAGGGACGCTACCGCTTTAGCGTCGACCGTACGGAACTGGTCATCACCGACGGCAAGGACTTCTCGTTCTGGGGCAACCTCTTCGACGATATCGGCTGGCGAATGGGGCAGTTCATCGATAGCGTGCAGGGCAAGGCCGCGCAACGTGAGACGGCGGGCGACGGCGTGACCGTTCTCGACCGCACGCGCGCGCAGGATGCAGGTTCCGCCGCGCAGAATGCGAC
>CAVBAM010000147.1:0-4570 GCA_963593315.1 Candidatus Methanomethylophilaceae archaeon
TCTGCGGCATGTCCATGACGTAGGTGGTCTTGTCGGCACCGAGGATCTCGTAGGCCTTCTTCTTGCCGTCGCACGTGGTCTCTCCCACGTACATGTCGGCCACGCCGAAGTACGGGCACGTGTGGCCGAAGTGCGCGCCGAGCGACGCCTTCACCAGCGGGCACACGCCGGTGGGCAGCACCTTTTCGCCGGCCGGCACCCAGAACTGGCTGCCGCCGCAAAGCCCCGTCACCGCGCCGCCGCATGCGATGACGATCTCGTCGGGGACGTAGACGCAGAAGGTGCCGAAGACCTTGCCGCCGGCCTGTTTCAGCTCGACAAGCTCCTGCGGGCGGATGCCGTGGATGTCGCTGACGACGAAGTCGTAAAACGCCATGTTCTCGGGACGGTTTTCCTGGGACAGGTACACGTCGCCGAACGCCTGCGGCAGCACCGCGCAGAGCTGGTCGTGCGTTTCCAGGTCCATTCCAAGGCTTTTCCAAAGATCGTGGCGGTCGGTCATGATGCCTCCTTTTTTTCGGGCCGGGCGCCCCCGCGCCCCGATGCCCCTCGTCTGGTATGCGCGGCGACGCTGCGCCGCGATTGAAACCCTGCACAGCAGCAGGGATTTCGTGTGGGTTTGAGCAGAAACTAGCGAAAATCCGCGCCCCCTTTGACAACGGATTTCGAGAAGAACGCCGCAGAATCGCGTTCGAAATTACTTGCCATGCACTATAGCACGAACCGATAACGACAGTCCGGCACGCAGGGGCGAATGGCGCCGAGCGGGCAGGCTGACGCAACCGGCGACAGCGCGCCTGCGGAATCATTCGCAGCAAAGCATAATGATATACTCACCGGCAGGAAACAGCACAGCCCACCAGCGAAAAGGACGTCATGAGCGAGAATGCGCGCATAACGGAGAACCCCGTCAACGACGGCGACCGCATCCGCCTAACCACGCTCACGGACAAGGGCGGTTGAGCTGCGAAATGGGGTCCGGGAGACCTCACGGAAATTCTGAAGAACATCGCGCCGGCCATGCCCGATCCGAACATCCTGCTCGGCTTCGACACCGCCGACGACGCCGCCGTCTATCAGGTTGACGAGGAAAACGCGGCCGTGCTCACGCTCGATTTCTTCACGCCGGTGGTGGACGACCCGTACGAATACGGCGCCATCGCCGCCGCCAACGCGCTTTCCGACGTGTTCGCCATGGGCGCACGACCGGTCACGGCACTGAACATCCTCGCCTTCCCCAGCTGCATGGGAACCGACGTGGTCGGCGAGGTGCTGCGCGGTGGGGCGGACAAGGTGCGCGAGGCCGGGGCGTTCGTGGTCGGCGGGCATTCCATCGAAGACGACGAGCCGAAATACGGCCTGTCGGTGTTCGGCCTGGTGCACCCCAAGAAGATGGTACGCAACGGCGGCGCGCTTCCGGGCGACGCGCTGTATTACACGAAGACGATCGGCACCGGCATCATGAACGCGGCTCTGCGCGCGGGGTTGAAAACCGACGACGACCTGCGCCCGGTGATCGACGGGATGATGGAACTGAACAAAGCGGCTGCCGAAGCGGGCATAGCGGCCGGCATGCGCGCGGCAACCGATGTCACCGGCTTCGGCTTGGCCGGGCATCTGCATGAGATGGTGGACGCGTCGGCATGCGCCGTTAGGCTCAACTGGGCGGCGTTGCCGCTGTTCAACGACGTCTACGAGCTGTCGTGCGACTACTGCCGGCCGGGAAAGACGTTCGGCATCATCGATTGGGCGAGCGCGTTCGTGGCGCAGGGCGACCTCGACGACTTCGAATTCGACAACCGCATGGGGGTGTTGTGCGACCCGCAGACCTCAGGCGGGCTTTTGGTTGCGATACCGCCGGATGCCGCCAGCGTATTCGAACGGGAATTCGAAGCGCGCACCGGGCGCGCCCCTGCCAACATCGGCCAGTTCATCGACGGAAAACCGGGCACCATTCAGGTGGCCTGGTAGAAGAATAAGCGGCGAGGAATGCACTTCCCCGCCGCTTATTAATACAGGTTGACGATGTCCACTGCCGCGAACGCCAGACCCGCTGCGTCGAGCGCTGCCTTCACACCCGCGACGTCGTCGTCGGGCGCGCACCAGGCCAAGCCGCAGCCGGCGGATATTTCCGACGGCACCGGGATCATGCGGCCGTCAACGCATCCGGCATCGGCGGCCGCCTGCACCGCCATGGCGTCGGCCGTGCTCGAGAACGTGACGACCGCGTGAGGTTTCTTTACTCGCACCGGCTCTTCCCCTACGGGCGCACGACCACGCGCGCCTCGAGCTGCTTCTGCGCGATGACGTACATGTTCGTGACCTGGCCGATGGCCAGCTTCTCGGTGAGCCCGTAGTGGTTCAGGCACGTGCCGCAGCTGTAGATTTCCACGCCGGCGTCCGCGAGCTTCTGCAGGTCCTCCAGCACGGGGCTGCCCTCGACGGTGAGCTTCACGCCACCGTTGTAAGCCAAAATAACCTGCGGCAGCTCGTCCTGCTGCGTGAGCGCGAAGGTGAACGCCTTCATGAGCACCGCACCCAGCTCGTCGTCGCCGGTGCCCATAAACTCGCTCGACAGCACGACGACCTTGTCACCGGCCGGCACCAACTCGCCGCAGCCGGCCTCGGCGGGCGCCTCGGAGCCGGTTTTGGTGAACACGACGGCGAAATCGGCCTCGCCGCGCTCAACAGCCTCCGCCTCGATCTTCAGCGACTTGCCCAGGTTCTGCAGGTTCTGCACGGCGGTCTTGTTATCCACCGCCACCTCAAGCTGGCCGGCGCCCATGGCCGCAAGCGCCTTCTTCGCGTTGACGACCGGAAGCGGGCACGCCATGCCCTTGCAATCGAGCTTCTCCATACTGTCCATCCTTTCCGCGGCGCCCTTCGCCGCATGGTCGATTCGCAAACCCGCAAGCCTTAAGCTCGCGGGGAAACTCCTACAACATCTCGATGAACGCCGCCAGGCGCGTTTCCACCTGACCCGCGTCGTTGGTTGAATAATCGGTTTCCAGCTTCAGGTACGGCACGCCGCGCTCCTCGCAGGCGGCCTGCACCTTCACCGCCTCGATGTTGAACGTGTGGCACGCCTGCAGCACCACTTCCACGATGCCGTCGACCTTGTACTTGTCCACCATCTCCATCATATGCTCGATGCGACCGGCGTTCGGCGACATAACCGAGCAGTTGATTTTCAGGTAACGGTCGGAAATGGCGCGTAGAATGTCGGGGGCCTCGGGATCGACGAGCATCGATTGCGTGCGCTCGCCCGAGCAATCGTCGAGCGCCACGATGACGCCGCCGGCGCGCTCGACGGTCATGCCCACCTTCTGGATGACGCCGCCCGTGGGGCAGCCGGTAAGCATGATGCGCTTCGCACCGGCCGAAACGGGACGCTCGCCGGCATCGTAGGCGGCCTTGCGCTCGGCCGCCAGCTTCTCGAGCGTTTCCGCGTACTGATCGACGTCGAAGCTGAACGTGGCCTTGAGCAAGGTGGTCATCAGCTCCACGCCGCTCATCGCCGGCGGCTCGAGGGCCTGCAGCGCGTACAGGTCGCACATGGCGCGGCGGATGCGGTTGCGCTTGACGACCGCCTCGCGCAGCGCATCGTCGGTGATGGTGACATCGAAACGGCGTTCAAGCTCCTCCTTGAGCAGCTTGGCTTCCTCGTACCAGATGTCGGCCGAATAGCTGCGCGTCTGGCTCTGCGGCAACTGCATGACGTGCACCGGCTTGATGTCGGCCAGAAGCTCGTACATCTTCTTCTTGCCGTCGCACGTGGTTTCGCCCAGGACCATGTCGCTGAAATAGGTGAACGGGCACTTGTTCGTCAACGCGAACCCGTAGGTGCCTTTGATCAGCGGGCAGAGGTTTTTCGGCAGCACCGTTTCGGCGTCGGGGATGGTCTCGTTGTTCATGCCGCACAGCCCCACCGCCGCCACGCCGGCGGCATCGAGTAGCTCGAGCGGGCTGTACGAGCACAGATAGCCCGCCAGCCGCCCGCCGGACTGCTTGTAGTTCATGGCGGCGACGAAGCTGGCGCGACGTGCCTCGTCGAAGCTTTCGTAAATGGAAGGAAGGTCGGTGGGGACGTTCGGCTCGGCGGCGTCCTTGCGCGCGCCGTCTTCAGCTTGCGCGCAACTCTCGTCTTGGGGCATGCATACCCTTTCTCGTCTGGGTGGCGTTTCTATATATAGAAAGCGGAAGGCGCAATGCCTTCTGAGTTGGCAGTACGAAGCGCGCAGAGGCAGAAGTGCGCGTTGATATGGCCCGAGTATAGCATTGAGGGCGCCGGCGGCACGCAACATGCCGAATGTCCGCACACGCGGCGATCACGCGCGGCGACCAGCCAGATTTGGCTATACTTGGGGGTCGAGAAAAACGCTTGGCGGCTCTGAGGACAAGGAGGCCGCCGAGCGCACTTGATAGAAGGAAGTAGAGATGCCAGAAGCACCCAACACCGCCGCCCTGCGACAGCTGCCGCAGGTGGAAGAGCTCATGCATGCCCCGCAAGTTCAAGCGCTCGAAGCGCTCGTTCCCCGCAGCATCCTGGTCGAATGCGCGCGGCGCAGCA
>CAVBAM010000148.1:0-4559 GCA_963593315.1 Candidatus Methanomethylophilaceae archaeon
AGCAACGCCTCATGATTATGGGCGATCATGTCCTTGAGCGCATCACGCCGGCGGTTCTTTCCTGGTTCCCCTCGTACAATGCGCTCAAGCGCTACCACGAGAGCCTTGAGAAGGTTCGCGGCTATGATGTCGACCTGGTTCTTCCCGGTCACGGCACGCCCTACTCCAATCCGAACGCCCGCATCGACGCCATCATCGCGCACGATACCGAGCGCCTGCAGGAGATTTACGAGCTTGTAGCAGCTGGACATTCGGACATCATCGATATATCCTCTCATGCCAAATGGCGTTATGCGAACTGGGATCAATGGCCCATCGACCAGAAGTTCTACAGCATCGGAGAGACGATGGCTCATTTGATCTACCTGGTAAGCGAAGGCAAGGTTAAGCAAATCATCTGCGGAAACGACTACCGTTTCGAGCTTCCTTAAAGGCACTGTCGAAGCGATTGGGCATCTTCCGCGAGAGGGAGAGCTCATGGCGCACGTCGACACCATCATCTGCAGCACCCGCGTTTTCACCGGCACCGATGATGCCACGAAACCGGGTGCTGTTTGCATTTCCGGGGATCGGATAGCCTTCGTCGGATCGCTCGACGACGCTCGCTCCTATGCCGAACAGTGTAACCAAAGGTTGGCCTCTGCCAGCGAATACGATTACGGCGATGCCTTTATCACGCCCGGATTTCACGATTCCCATGTGCATTTCTTCCATTCGGCCGTTTACTCCTCTCCCCTGGCGACGAACTTCCTGGGAGAGTGCGAGGCCGACTGCGTTAATCGCATGGTGGATTTCGCTCAGACGCGTCCGGAGGGCTGGCTTTTGGCGCAAGGCTGGCGCGAGTACCGTTGGACGCCGCCGCTACTTCCCTCGAAGCGATCCCTCGACGAGGCGTTTCCCACGAGACCGGTTGCACTGTATTCAGGCGATGCGCATACCCTTTGGCTGAACAGCTGTGCGCTTAAGGAGCTCGGCATCACGGCAGACAGCGTTGCGCCGCATGGCGGAAGCTACGACAGGGACGATGCCGGCGAGCTCACCGGCATCGTCCGGGAAGCTGCGGCCATGGAGCTGATGCCACGCATCATGGGGTCGTTCAGCGACGACGAGATAACGGAGGCCTATCGAGGTTTTCTCGCGCGGTTGGCGCGCGCGGGCATTACGAGCGCATGCGACATGTCGCTCATGGCGATGCCCGGCCTTGATTTCATTCGCGAGGACATTCACAGCCGCCTTTTGGACAGAGGCGAATTGACCTGCCGCATCAACCTCTTCCCCACCCTGCTTGAGGACATGGACAGGTTCGAGGAGATGAGGCGGCGTTATAGGGGACCCGTGCTCCGCTGCGGCGGATTCAAGCAGTTCTTCGACGGCGTATCGAGCCAACATACTGCCTGGTTGACCAATCCGTACGAAAACGCGCGCACACCCGACGATCGCGGACGTCCCACCGTCGATCCCCAAGCCATGCGGAAAATGGTCCTCGCAGCCGCACGCAAGGGCTACCCCGTGCGTATCCACACCATCGGCGATGCGGCCATCCACTGCGCACTCGACATCTTCGAGGAAGCACGCCAAACCTTTGGGCCCCTTCCAGGAAATGCGAGGAACTGCCTGGAGCACCTGGAGAACTTCCTTCCGGGGGATATCGAACGCATGGCGCAGCTTGAGGTGGTTGCAGCGGTGCAACCGGAACATATGACGCTTGATCCGGGTGGGCCCGAGCGCGACCTGGGAGAGCAACGCGTCAATCTCATGTGGCCGTTTAGGAGCATACTGGATGCTGCAGGCACGCTTGCCTTCGGAACCGACTCTCCGGTGGTCGACGTCGATTCCATGGGCGTTATCTACGCGGCAGTTGCCAGACGGGACCCAACGACGCGCCTACCCGAAGGCGGATGGCTCCCTGCCCAGAAAATCACGCGTGCGCAGGCGCTGCGCGCCTACACGCACGGGAGCGCCATAGCTGCGGGCACGAGTACGGAAGTCGGCCTTTTGAAGCCCGGGATGCTCGCCGATATCGCCGTATGCGACACCGATCTCCTTTCGTGCGAAGAAGAGCGCATCCTGGACGCCGCCATACTTGCAACGTGGATGGGCGGTCGCTGCGTATATTCCCGCTGAAGCGGCTCTAGCTCACCGGCAAATGAGGTTTGCCGTGGCACCACATGTGATCAAGCGGGCCCGACCCCGCTCCGAGGTCGAGACCCGTGGACATCGCCTCGCGCACAAAGCCCTTCGCGCGACGAACGGAACGCTCGATGCTATCGCCTTGCGCCAGCCCGCAGGCAATGGCGCTCGAGAGTGTGCAACCCGTCCCGTGTGCATTACGCGTGTCGATGCGATCGGCGCGCAACCAAATAGCGTCACCTGAGCCCGTCACCAGGAGATCATCGGCGGCATCGGTGCGGTGGCCGCCTTTTACCAGCACGGACCCGTCGATGCTCGAAACTATCGCGCGTGCAGCACGCTCGGCATCTTGGTCGCATTCGATGGAAAAGCCGCAAAGCGCCTCTACCTCGGGGATGTTCGGAGTCACGATCGTCGCAAGCGGCAGGAGTTCCTCGCGCAGAGCAGTGACGGCATCCTCGGCAATGAGACGCGCGCCGCTGGTGGCCACCATCACGGGATCGAGCACGACGTTGCGCGCACCCCAAAAGGAAAGACGTTCCGCAATGACGGCGATGATGCGCGCCGAGGACACCATGCCTATCTTCACGGCATCGGGTGGGATGTCCTCGAACACGGCGTCGATCTGGGCCGCGACCACGGCGGCGTCGATATCCTGGACAGCCCTCACTCCACATGTGTTCTGCGCGGTGATGGCAGTAATGGCGGAGGTGGCGAACAGCCCATAGGATTCGATCGTCTTTATGTCGGCCTGAATGCCCGCCCCCCCGCTCGAGTCGGACCCGGCGATGGTCAACACGCTTTTCAACGCATACCCCTTTCTGCACAAACGCCCCGGTATGAAAACCGGGGCGTGTGATTCTTGCCGCTTATTGCGAGCCGCTATTCGTTGTCCAAATCGATAACCAGTCCGTCCATGATGGTGTTCACCGTGCGGACGGCGCACATTTTACCGCACATAGTGCAGGTGCCCTCAACCTCGGGCGGGGCGCTCTCGAAAACCTTGCGCGGACGAACAGGGTCGATGGCGAGACCGAACTGCTCGTCCCAATCCATGCGCCGACGGGCATCGCTCATGCGGTTGTCGCGCTCGCGCGCGCCGGGAATGCCCTTGGCGATGTCGGCGGCATGGGCGGCAATCTTCGTCGCCACCAGACCGTCGCGCACATCCTGCGCATCGGGCAGTCGCAAATGCTCGGCCGGGGTAACGTAGCACAGGAAATCAGCACCGCTCGAAGCCGCGATGGCGCCGCCAATGGCCGCCGTGATGTGGTCGTAACCGGGAGCGATGTCGGTGACGAGCGGGCCGAGCACATAGAACGGGGCATTGTGGCACAAGCGCTTCTCGAGACGCATGTTGGCCTCGATCTCGTTGATGGCCATATGTCCCGGGCCTTCCACCATCACCTGCACGCCCGCATCCCACGCGCGCTTCGTCAGCTTGCCGATTTCGATAAGCTCCGAAATTTGCCCGGCATCGGTTGCGTCGTAATTGCAACCGGGGCGCATAGCGTCTCCGATGGAAATGGTGACGTCATGCTCGTGAAGGATTTCGAGCACCTCGTCGTAGTGCTCGTAGAAGGGATTCTCGTTTCCCGTCGCCTCCATCCAGGCGAAAATGAGCGAGCCGCCGCGGCTCACGATGTTCATCAGGCGGCCGGTTTCCTTAAAGGATTCGATCGTGCGTCGATTCATGCCGGCATGGATGGTCACGAAGTCAACGCCGTCTTCAGCATGGCGACGCACCACCTCGAGGAAATCCTCGGCCTTGATGGCGATGAGGGCTTTCTCCAGATAGCCGATCGCGTCGTACATGGGGACGGTGCCGATCATCGCAGGGGATTTCTCGATCAGCTTCGTGCGGAACGCCTGCGTCTTTCCGCTGTTCGAAAGGTCCATAATGGCCTCGGCGCCCAACTCCAGCGCCGTTTCAACCTTGCGCCATTCTTCCGGCTCGTCGGCAAGGTCGCCGGAAATGCCCAGATTAACGTTGACTTTCGTGCGAAGCCCCTCGCCAACGCCTTCTGGGGACAACGAGGTGTGGTGGATATTGGCGGGAATGGCGATACGTCCAGCCGCGACGCCTTCCCGAATGAATTCAGGCGTGCGGCCCTCTTTTTCAGCGACGGTGCGCATGGCCGGCGTGATTTGCCCAGCGCGCGCGAAATCGATTTGCGTGACTAGCGAAGACGGCGTTTCCGTCATAATGACTCCCTTCGTAGGCATTACCCTTACAGGTTCGGCGGGTCGAGACGCCACGGCGCCTCCTCTCAGCCTGCCCGGCGCAAACGCGCTTGCAAGCTCCCCGATGCGCCTTTTCGGCGCGTTGCAAGATTATACGCTGCCGGCTTCAGAGCGCGCGCTCGGCAAGGGGTAAAAGACATAAAGGGTGCCCGACTCGACGGCTATGGTCGCCTCCTGGCCGATCA